>CAZUYV010000026.1:0-12573 GCA_964624435.1 uncultured Micavibrio sp.
GTTGAAGCCGACAAAGAAGCTGCTGAAAAAGCTGCCGAGTAATTATTCTGGCCTCTTGGCCTAGAATTTCATAGATTAGCCCCGCTAGCGATAGCGGGGTTTTTCTTTGGGCCAAACGGCCCATATGAATAGATGAGAGAACAACCATGTTGGACAACAAACGCATCCTTTTGATCATCTCCGGTGGCATTGCTGCCTATAAGGGGCTGGAGCTTATCCGCCTCCTGAAAAAAGATGGTGCGAGTGTTCGATGCATCCTTACAAAAGGCGGCAGTGAATTTATCACACCGCTGAGCGTTGCCGGGTTGTCTGGCGAAGAAGTTTATACCGACCTCTTCTCCCTCAAGGACGAAACCGAGATGGGGCATATCCGCCTGAGCCGCGAAGCCGACCTCGTCGTGGTCGCCCCCGCCTCCGCCAATATGATTGCCAAGATTGCACACGGTCTTGCAAACGATCTTGCCGCCGCAACCCTGCTCGCCACCGACAAGCCGGTGATGGTCGCCCCGGCGATGAACCAGATGATGTGGAGCAATGCCGCCACGCAGGACAACATCAATACACTGAAAAAACGCGGCATCCAGATTGTCGGCCCAGCGAGCGGCGAAATGGCCTGCGGGGAGACCGGCGAAGGGCGATTGATCGAGCCGGAAGAAATTCTTAGCGCTATCAGTGATTTTTTTTTCAAAGATAAGCCGCTCGCAGGCCTAACAGCGCTTGTTACCTCCGGTCCCACGCACGAGCCCATCGATCCGATACGTTTCATCGGCAACAGATCGTCCGGAAAGCAAGGAGTCGCGATTGCGCGGCAACTTCTCGACCTTGGAGCGACTGTGACTCTTATTACCGGCCCGACCCAAGAAGTTATCCACAATGGCATCAGAACGTTGCGCATCGAAACCGCCGCGCAGATGATGGAAGTTTGCCAAAAAGCGGGAAAAACCGACATTGCCGTCTATGCCGCCGCCGTGGCGGATTGGACGCCCGTTGCCCCGTCACAAACCAAGCTGAAGAAGGACCGCAGCTCCGCCCCGCCGGAACTGGCGCTGAAACAAACGGAGGATATCCTCGGCACGCTCTCCGCCCCCGGCCCGAACCGTCCAAAACTGGTGGTTGGCTTTGCCGCCGAAACCGACAATGTGGTTGAGAATGCCAAGGCCAAGCTGGCCAAAAAAGGCTGTGATTGGCTTGTGGCTAACCCGGTCAATGCCCAAAATCCGGTTTTCGGATCGGATCACAATCAGGTATATTTCCTGACATCCACCGCTATAGAAGAATGGCCCAAAGCCAGCAAAGACGACGTCGCCCGTAAACTCGGTGACAAAATCGTTTCTTTCTTTGGGCAGGCCACACTTCGCAGCGCGGCGGAATAATTTAACCGCCGTCATCCCGAGCGAAGCCGAGGGATCTGGCTTTGAGATCTCTCCACTTCGCTTTGCTATTCGCAAAGCTCCGGTCGAGATGACAGACAGGAAAAGTACAATGACACAAATTTCCATCCAGCAACTGGATCATGCCAAGGATATTGCCCTGCCCGCCTACGCAACCCAGCAATCGGCGGGTATGGATCTTTGCGCCGCTATTGATGCGCCTATTGTTTTGAAGGCTGGTGAGCGCGCCATCGTTGCCACAGGTATCGCGATTGCCCTGCCTGCCGGATTTGAAGCACAAATCCGTCCCCGCTCCGGCCTCGCCGCCAAAAACGGCATTACTGTCCTGAATTCCCCCGGCACAATCGATGCAGATTACCGGGGCGAGATCAAAGCCATCCTGCTCAACACTTCAAAAGAAGATTTCACCATCGAACGCGGCATGCGCATTGCCCAGATGGTGATCGCCCGTTATGAACAAGTGCAGTGGAACGTAACCGAAAGCCTCGATGAAACCGCGCGTGGCGCAGGCGGTTTCGGCTCCACAGGTGTGAAGGCGGCGTAATGGCGGAAGCAGCCCTCAAAACCGAAGACGACACTACGACGACATCGGCAAACCACACGCCGATGATGGCGCAGTATCATGCGCTCAAGGCACAGTATCCCGGCTGCATCCTTTTCTACCGCATGGGCGACTTCTACGAAATGTTTTTTGAGGATGCGATTGCGGCCGCGGCCTGTCTTGACATCACGCTGACTAAACGCGGCAAAGCATCGGGCGAAGAAATTCCCCTCTGCGGCGTTCCGTTCCATTCCTATGAACCTTATCTTGCAAAACTCATCCGCAACGGGTTCAAGGTTGCGATCTGCGAACAGATTGAAACCGCTGAGGAGGCCAAAAAACGCGGCGGGTATAAGGCCCTTGTCACCCGCGATGTTATCCGCGTGGTGACGCAAGGAACGCTGACCGAAGACACGCTGCTCTCGCCCCGCGAAAATAATTACCTCGCCTCTGTTGTCGAAGTCGGCGGGCAATATGGATTGTCATGGCTCGATCTTTCGACCGGGGAATTCCTCGTTCAGCCGGTGGACAAAAACAGCATTGCTGCCGCGATTGACCGCATTGCGCCATCGGAAATCCTGCTGCCTGATCGCCTTGCCATGCAGGACACTTTAAGCCAGCACAAAAATCGCTTTACCCCGCAATCATCCAGCCTGTTCGATAGCCAGAATGCGCAGAAACGTCTAGAAACCACCTTTGGCGTTGGAACGCTGGAATCTTTTGGCGCACTGGGCCGCGCAGAAATTGCCTCGGCAGGGGCGCTTCTCGACTATGTGAACCGCACGCAAAAAGGCAAGATGCCGCACATTTTCCGCCCACGGCAAATTACCGATGGCGCGGTGATGGATATAGACCCAGCCACGCGACGCAGCCTCGAACTCACCCGCACACAAACGGGGGAGCGCAAGGGCAGCTTGCTGGACGCCATTGATTGCACGGTAACGGGATGCGGAGCGCGCCTCCTGCAAACCCGCTTGTCCGCTCCCCTCACCGACCTTGCTGAAATTACACGCCGTCAAGATCAGGTTGAAATCTTCTTTGGTAATTCTGCCCTTCGCACCGATTTACGTGCACGGCTGAAAGAATGGCCGGATATGGAACGGGCCCTATCGCGCCTCACCATTGGCCGTGGCGGTCCACGCGATTTGGGAATGGTGCGTGATGCCCTCGCCCTTTCAGAAACCTTGCGCGCTGTCCTGTTACAGGCAAGCGATCCTATCCTAAAACAATTCGCCGACAGCCTTGAAAGCAACAATGCCGTCAAAGTCCTGAAAGACACGCTGACACAAGCGCTCGATGAAACCCTGCCTTATCTGGATCGTGATGGCGGTTTTATCCGTGCTGGATATGCACCGGACCTCGATCATCTGCGTGGCCTTCGTGATGAAAGCAAACGCCTGATCGCCAATCTACAGACCAAATACCGCGATCATACACAAATCAATATCCTCAAAATCTCCTACAACAATGTTCTGGGATATTACATCGAAGTACCCTCGCGCCACGCCGACCAGATGATGGTCAAAAAAGAGGATGCGAGTAACCCCTACATCCATCGCCAGACACTGGCCAACAATGCACGCTTTACGACACCGGAGCTTTCCGAACTGGAACGCGATATCGCCTCGGCGGCGGAAAAATCGCTCGCCCTCGAACAACGCATGTTCACGGAATTTGTGGCCAAGACCTGCGATACATCGGAAAATCTCGGCGCCATTGCTCGCGGTGTTGCCGCACTGGATGTTGCCCTATCGCTCGCGGAACTTGCCGCCAACCAGGATTACGCGCGGCCAAAAATCGATGACAGCCTTGCCTTTACCATCGTCGAAGGCCGCCACCCGGTGGTGGAATTCGCCCTGCAAAAGGATGGCACGGCCTTTGTGCCCAATGATTGTGATTTGAACCCGGCACAGCGCCTGTGGCTGCTCACTGGCCCTAACATGGCGGGTAAGTCGACCTTCCTGCGCCAAAACGCGTTGATTGCCGTACTGGCCCAAATCGGCTCCTTCGTTCCCGCAAAATCAGCCCACATCGGCATCGTTGATAAATGTTTCAGCCGTGTTGGCGCATCGGATGACCTTGCCCGTGGACGTTCAACATTCATGGTGGAAATGGTGGAAACCGCGACCATCCTCAATCAAGCCTCCGAAAGATCGCTCGTTATCCTCGATGAAATTGGACGCGGCACATCGACATATGATGGACTGTCCATTGCGTGGGCGTGCGTGGAACAGTTGCATGAAGTTGTGAAGGCGCGTTCAATCTTCGCCACGCACTATCACGAACTCACGGCCCTGCAATCAAAACTCCCCGCCCTCTCCTGCCATTCGATGCAGGTGAAGGAATGGAACGATGACATTATCTTCCTGCACAATGTCGCAGCGGGCGCAGCGGATAGATCATACGGTATTCATGTGGCACGACTTGCGGGACTGCCTGGCAATGTGATTTCACGGGCCCAGCAGGTTCTGGATGCGCTCAGCAAGGGCGAACATTCGGGTAGCGTTTCGGCAAAACTGGCCGATGATCTACCGCTCTTCCAGCTTGCACCACCCCCTGCGCCTTCCAAAAAGTCAAAAACGGATGAGGCGTTGAAAAATATCAATCCCGATGAGATGTCACCCAAGGAAGCATTGGAAGAACTCTATCGCCTGAAAAAGCTAATGAGTGATTGAAATAACGTCTCTCGCAGGAATTGCGGAATAGCCGATATAGAGACCAACAAGGATGAGCACGCAGCTTGCACCAATCGTAATCTTGCGGAGCAAGGCAGGTGTTATCAGGTGGCGCGAAAACGCGACGGGCACGCAATAGGCCAGCGCCACGCCCAGCTCAATCGCGGCAATAATCGCAAACATGATAACGATATCGACAAAACCGATCGTGGAAACATCCACAATGCTCGGCACCAACCCGCCGTAGAAGACAATGAGCAAAGGGTTGGAGAGCGAAACCATCACCGCGCCGGTAAATGTATCAAAAAGTTTCTGTTCCTTGCCTTCAACCATCGATAGTTCAACATCCGGGTTCTGCAATCCCTTAATCCCAAGATAGATCAAGTAGACTGCCGCAAAGGATTTGAGCAGGATCGAGATAAACAGCAGGTCTTCTTCAGCAAAGCGCAAACCCGCCAGAACCAGCCCGAGATAGCCGAACGACACGAGGCAGAGCCCGGCGATAAAGGTAAAGCATCCGCTGAGTCCGCTCGCCATGGTCCGGGAGATAATCGTCATCATGCCCGGCCCGGGCTTCACAGCAAGGCCGAAAACCGCCACAGCAAAGATGATTGTTGTTTGAAAATCCATCGATTCTTTATACAGTGAAGGCGATGAGCCAATCAAACACAAAAACGAGCCCAATCCCCGATCACCCGCTGTTACAGGACCTCCGCCTCAAAAAACTGGGGGGTAAGGAATTCGCGGCTGCAAATTCGAAGGAAATGGATGCGCTGCTGGCCGAGCTCACAACCGAACACCTCACTACCACGCCATCTCTATGCTTGATGGCGCTTGGCGGGTATGGACGAGCCGAATTATGCCCCTATTCCGATATTGATATCATGTTTTTAACGCCGGAAGATGCTGCGCCCGGTGAAAACACCGCGATTGAAAAATTCCTTTATGCTCTGTGGGATCGTGGCCTGAAAGTCGGGCACAGCACACGCAGCTTAAGCGATTGCGAGAGCCTTGCGCGCAAGGATAGCAAAATCCTCACCAGCCTTCTGGATGCGCGCCTGATCGCGGGAAACAAAGACCTTGCCGATCAATTGGCCACGCGCATGGAAACACTGCTATCACCAGTTGAAAAGCGTGTGTTTGTGCAGGAAAAGCTAGCCGAGCGCGATGAACGCCATAAACGCTATGGCGATACGCGTTATGTGCTGGAGCCCAACATCAAGGAAGGCAAAGGCGGCCTGCGCGATTTCCAGACATTGATGTGGATTGCCCGCGCGATCTATGGCTGCAAAACATTGGGAGACTTGGTCGAGCATGATGTTCTGACATCCGCCGAAGCAAAACGTTTCGCCAAGAGCCATGATTTTCTACTGACCGTGCGTTGCCACCTGCACGATATCGCAGGCCGTGCCGAAGAACGGCTGCATTTTGATATTCAACCTGATCTTGCTGAACGTCTGGGTTACAGCAGTCGCCACACTGGCAAGTCCGTTGAACGTTTCATGAAGCATTATTTTCTTGTGACGCGCGATATTGGAGACCTGACGCGTATCCTTTGTGCCGCGATTGACGCCAGCACCGACACCAATCATAAAAAAGAAGAAAGTCATTTTGGGTTTGAAATTCTGAATGACCGCCTGACCTTTGGCGCAAAGCAGGATTTGAAGGCTCACCCGCTCGATATGCTACGCCTTTTCCGCGTGGCGCAGGAAACGGGACGTGATATCCATCCCCTTGCCCTCAAACAGATTGCCCGTAACATCCGTGAAGTAACCGATACCGTCAGGGAAGATGCGCTGGCCAACCAGATTTTCCTCGAAATCCTGACCTCACCCAAGGATGCCGCGCTAACATTGCGGCGTATGAATGAATCCGGATTCCTCGGGCGATTCGTGCCGGATTTTGGCCGCATCATTGCGCTCATGCAGTTCGACCGCTATCACCATTTTACGGTCGATGAACACACGCTGCATTGTATCGATATATTACACACAATCGAACGCGGGGAACTGGACTCCGAAGCTCCCATCGTTACAGGCTTTGTAAATGAAATTACTGAACGCACTGCGCTTTATGTCGCCCTCTTCCTCCATGATATCTGTAAAGGACGTGGTGGACGGCACGCTGAACTCGGCGCCGTGCTCGCGCTCTCCCTCGGTCCACGTTTTGGTTTGTCGGGCTCAGAAACCGATCTTGTCTCATGGCTGATCCATGAACATCTGTTGATGTCCGACACGGCCTTTAAACGCAATTTGAACGACCCTAAAACAATCGCCGATTTCTCCGCCAAGATACGGTCGCGTGAACGGCTTGATATGCTCTTTGCCCTTACCACCGCCGATATTATGGGCGTAGGCCCGGGCCGCTGGACCGCGTGGAAAGCCCGCCTGCTGGAAGAACTTTACATCAAGACCAAGGCCCTGATGGAAGGTGAAGAGCCCGGCATGATCGGCGAGGTCACTGCGCCGCCGGATCTGAAAGATGGCGAAACCCGTGTTGCCATCACCCATGATGAATCCCAATCCGCCACCGTCGTTGTCGTCTATACGCCGGACCGGGCGGGCTTGTTTGCCACGCTCTGCGGTGCGCTCTCGGCCGAAGGCGCCAACATCATGCGCGCCTATATCGCCACCGTTGCCCCCAAGCCCGGCGCCCAGCGCGTGGCAGTTGACCGTTTCATCATCCAGAACCAGACCGGTCTGCCCTTTACACAGGAGCATCGGCAGGAAGATCTACGCCAGAGCATCCTGAACGCCCTGAATGGCGGCACGGATGCTGAGGAACGCATTGAGGGTTATAAGACACCGCTAACGAAGCAGGACCTTGTTTTTGATATCCCGCCGAAAATCGCCATTCACAACAATGCCAGCGGGTCCGATACGGTGGTGGAGGTTGAAACGCGCGACCGTCACGGTCTGCTCTATGACATCGCCTGCGTCTTCCGCGACCTCGGGCTCGACCTGCGGGCGGCAAAGATTAACACGCAAGGCCTGCGGGCCATCGATGCCTTCTATATCCAAACGGCAAAGCGCAAGAAACTGGTTGATATTCCAGGTCAGGAACGACTGATCGCCGCCCTCAAGGCCAAGGTTGCCAAGCCCTGACGGGTGCGCTATAAATCCCGCCGACCCTCATTAAAGCTGCGGAGAAGTGGCAGAGTGGTTGAATGCACCGCACTCGAAATGCGGCATGGGGGTAACTCCATCGGAGGTTCAAATCCTCTCTTCTCCGCCATTTTCAAAATATGCAAGGCTTAGGTTGAACCATGCTGGCTGACTATAAAATCTGGTTTGCCATTATTGCTGTTGGTTTGACAGTTGTTGCCTTCATCCCCTATATCCGCGGCATCTATGCCGGCACGACAAAACCGCATCTCTTTTCATGGGTTGTGTGGTCCCTCGTCAGTTTTATCGCGGCGATCATTCAGGTGAAGGAAGGCGCCGCTGCGGGCGCATGGCCAACAATCATTGCAACAGCCCTTTCCTGCTGGATCACTTTGATGGCCGTGACAAAGGGCAGCAAAGATATCAAGAAAATCGACTGGTTTTTCCTGTTCGCCTCACTAGCGGCCATCCCGCTTTGGCTGGTTTTAAACGATCCAACCCTTTCCGCAATTCTTATTACAGTCATTGAATTGATCGCGGCCGGCTCCACTATTCGTAAATCATGGGTCAATCCCAAGGAAGAAGTTGGCCTGACTTATGGGCTCAACACTCTGCGCTCCATTTTATCGATCATTGCGCTATCAAGCTTTTCGATCGCCACGGTTGTTTACCCAGCCGGGATGGTTTTGATGAATGGTGCGCTATTTCTGATCCTGCTGATCCGTAACCAGAACGAAAAAACAACCCTATAATTTCCCTATAAACACCGATGCCTTTTTTTGAACAATTTTCCCCTGAAGACTTCATATGATTATTACAAAAACTTAATATTCATATAGGAGAGCTCCCTATGAAGAAAATTATTTTCATCCTATCTGCGTTGCTCATTTTTAATTCCACTTGTTATGCCCAAGATCAGCCCACCCCTCGTTTTAAAGCAATCGCTTTTGATTATTTTGTCCTGTTCAATCCTGATTCAGTGATCCCAGAAGTTGAGAAAATATATCCGGGTAAAGGAACAGAATTTACGAAGTTATGGAGAACTAAACAATTTGAATACGGTTTTCTACGCTCTATTACCAAGCGTCATGAAGACTTTTTCAAAGTTACAGAAGATGCACTGGTATATACGGCAAAGGCTCTTAAACTTCCACTTTCATCCGAACAGAAGAAGCAGCTTTTGAACGCTTATCTAACACTCAAGCCTTGGCCAGATACGGTTGAGGCACTCAAAAAACTAAAAGCCTCTGGCGTTCGTATTATCACGATTGCTAATTTCAGCCAAAAAATGCTTGATTCTAATGCAGAGAATGCCGGCATTAAGAATCTTTTTGATGAACTGTTGAGCACCGAAGTCAATGACACCTATAAGCCAGATCCTGATGCTTATGCACTTGGCATGAAACATCTGGGATTGGAAAAAGGAGATGTCATTTTCGCTGCGTTCGGTGGGTGGGATGCATATGGGGCCAAAAACTTTGGCTACACAACCTATTGGGTCAATCGCTTCAATCTGCCCGAAGAACAATTGGGAGTGCGCGCAGATGCCACATCCAACAATCTGGAGGGATTGATTAACTTTATTCTTCCCAGCAAATAAACCTTAACGATGAGGGCAGCCGGGCCAGCAACAGGGCCTGCGCTCTCCATCTTCAAGTTTAGACCGTGCCACCTCAATACGCCTCGCTCTCGTTTCCGGCTTTTTGGCATCTTCGATCCAGCAGATAAACTCATTGCGCGCGAGCGGCGTAATATCTTCCCATGCTGCGAGCACTTTCGGATTGGAGGCCAAAACCTTCTTGAAGTCTGTCGGCAACGTATGCACGACACCACCACTGATTTGTTTTGCCATTTATTCCTCCAACACGTCCGCAATTTTCGGCGCGATGTTTTTCACCATAATGGCAACACCCTTTTCATTGGGATGCAGCCCGTCTGCCTGATTGAGGGTTTTGTCCATCGCTACCCCTTTGAGGAAATACGGGTAGTACGGCACATCGAATTCATCGGCGAGGTCATCGAACATCCTGCCATACGGCCCGCGCAAGAAACCGCCCATTGGATTCTGCATGCCGATCAGAAAGGCCGGGATGTTGTTGTCTTTAAGCGTTGTCAGGATCGCGGCGAGATTGGCACGCGCGGCTGCCGGGTCCATTTGGCGCAGCAGGTCATTCGCGCCCAGCGCCACAATCACCAATCTTGGCTTGGGTGTTCCGGCAATCGCCTGCGCAAGGCGCATTTTTCCACCCTCTGTGGTATCGCCCGAAATGCCCGCATTCTGGACTTTGACATTGAGCCCCTCTTCCACCAGTGCGGCCTCAAGCTTGCTGGCGAAATCCTCACCCTTGGGAAGTCCCAGACCCGCCGTCAGGCTATCGCCCAGCGCGACTATCCGCAGAACATCCTGTGCCTGCGCGGGCGTTGAAAAGGTCAAAATCATCAGGGCGGAAAGAAGGAAACGCATTCCCTTAATGTAGGACGAAATGAAAGGCCCGGAAAGCCCCTAGACAGCGGAATAAAAACCACCGTAAGTATCTGCATGACCCGGCGCGCGCTGCCCAGCCTCTATCTCCTGATCTTGCTGACCTTGTCGGCCTGCGCTTCCACGCCCCTTCACAAGGCCGTGCCGGAGCCCCTGATCGCACAGGCAGCTGTTAAGGACTTCCCCGTGGGGATACGGTCGTGGAGTGATGAACCAACCAAGGATCTCGCCAGCGCTATCGAAAGACGGATATCCCAATATCAGGTGACCAACGCCGAATACTACGCCCAGCACAAAACGTACCCCGCTATGAATTACCTCGCCCTGTCAGGCGGGAGCAACAACGGTGCCTTTGCCGCCGGCGTCCTGTGTGGCTGGACAAAATCCGGAACACGTCCTGATTTTGCCATTGTCACTGGCGTCAGCACTGGGGCCTTGATCGCGCCCTTCGCCTTCCTTGGATCAAAATACGATAATGTTCTTAAACAGGAATACACCACGTTGAAATCTGAAAATATCTTCATGGGTGACCTTTGGACTGTTTTGGACGGTGTGACCGGCGGTATGGCGCTTGCCGACAACACCCCGCTCAAAAAACGAATCGACAGTATGATCACGGCTGAGATGTTCGAAGACATCGCTGAAGCTCACCGGAAAGGCCGCAGGCTTTTTATCATCACCACCAATCTTGAGGCGGAGCGCGGCGTGATATGGAGCATCGGCAGTATCGCCAATAGTGGTGTACCGGACGGCCTCGAGCTTTTTAAGAAAATCCTTCTGGCCTCTGCCGCCGTACCGGGATTTTTCGCGCCTGTCCTGATCGACGTTACAGTTGATGGCAAACCCTATCAGGAAATTCACGTCGATGGCGGTGTTACATCACAAGTATTTCTCTTCCCGCTGAAATCATCGCGCATGGACAGGGATGCCTTCCTGAAGGCCAATATCGACCGCAACCTTTATATTATTCGCAGCGGGAAAGTGACACCGGATTATCAGGAAATGCAGCCATCAACCCTGTCCCTGTCACAACGTTCCGTGGAATCGCTGATCAAGCATCAAGGGATTGGAGATCTCTACCGAATGTATTCCGGTGCCCAGCGTGATGGTATGAATTTCTATCTGAATTACATCCCACCAGAATTCAATGAAAAATCGGCCGAGATGTTTGACCCCGCCTATATGTCGAAACTGTTTGATTTGGGATACCGCCTGAACAGCAAAGGCGACTACTGGGTTACCGAACCACCTGGCATGCAGTATATTGACAAATAGTCTTATCGGCTGAGAACGTAATCCAGGCCGCCATAAATGGCCGCCAGTTGCGTCTGCACAGCTTTTTCATGCCCCATATCCGGGTGGTCGGGGTAAACTTCTGTGACAGCGACGTTGCGTGCATAGGGTGCAATGAATCCGCGCATCAGGTTTGTTTTTGAAGGGGCGAGCAGCAAGCCATTTTCATTTTTAACCTTCAGGATTATTGCATCTGGTGCAATGGGCGATACTTTTCTCACTTCGTGGAGAATTGCCTCACCGAATTCGCGCTGAAGCTCGTTTTTCCATTCTTTATCGCATTTCGTTAGGGTCAGATAAAAACCTTGCGGAATATGATCAGCATCAGGAGCTAGTGCTTCTCCAAAACGTGAGGCACGGTCCTTACGCAATCGAAGGTCCATATCATTTGTTTCATGTTTGTCGAGAGCGAGTGCAAATACAGCCCCTGTATTTTCAATCGAGGTCATGAATTGCTCGCATTCATCAATTTGTACAATGTCCAGATCGCGTGAGAAATTGCGGTTTACATCTTCCGCCTGCCAGTTCCAGCGCTGGTTATATTCATATCCCCAAGGGCTGATGTCAGGATAGGCGACGAAATTAAAGCGGTCGGAATAGCGCACAGCATCATATTCAAGGAAACGAAAATTGGCCTCGATCGCGCTTGGTTCATAAGGGTGCACACCAGCGGTGAGTAGGATATTTGGTTTTCCGTTGTGTAAATCACCAACAGTCACGCGGTAGACTGGGTACGTTTCACCCGGTGTACGGACTTCCCCATATTGTTCGATGGTGTGCGTATTGGCAGGTAGCTTTTGCAAACGCGATACAATATCGGCCTGATAATCGCGCACCTTGCCTTTCGCAATAACGCCTTCATACCAGACCCGTTTCTGGGCTTCATTCCACGGCGTTCCCAAAATTATGGGTTGGCTTTGCTCTATCGTTTGCGTTTTCATACTTACACTCTATATACATTATGGAATACAGCAAGTTTTATGGGTTTCCCCTTGATAAACAACTGGATTTCCCGTTAGTTCATTTCGCCATGGCCAATTCCAAACTTTCCTTCGATGTCCTGAAAATCCACGATTTCCGCATTCTT
>CAZUYV010000027.1:0-12440 GCA_964624435.1 uncultured Micavibrio sp.
AAAAAACCAAACACATAAGTTTTGCAAAAGCTGGAAGAATATAGGGACGCCTGCCGCCTCTGGCAAGCGCAATTCGGACGTTGTTGGAAGGGATTAGGTGCGGGCGGAGGCGGTTTCGATGGCTTTTTTGGCCTTGGCGATTTCGATTTGGGCCCGCATATCGATTTCATCGAGGATAGCGGTCAGACCGGGATCGGTAACTCGCTCCCGGTGAGAAGCAACAACATCAGCAATATCAATGACTTGCCCCAACGTCATGCTACCTGTCAGGATCGAATGGCGTAAACGGTCCAGCTCTTTCAGGATGCTTTCTCCCCGTTCCCGCATTTTACGGCGGGCGGCTCGCTCGGTTGGGCTTTCGGCGGCTTGAACGGACAAAAGGGCATCAACCCGCGCAATCGAACGGGTTGGTGTCGCGCTGGCGGTTCCTTTGGGCGCATGGGCGATAAAATCCTCAAAACTGCCGTCAGCGCTGCTGACGGAGCCGGATTTCTTGGTGCCGCCCACACCCGAATTTTTGGAAGGGCCTTCAATTTTCATCGGTTTATGCCTTTCTGATCTATTCAGTATAACCCTTCTAACCCCTTCAATATAAGAGGCAAAATTTGCCCGGCAGAGTTACCAGCCCTTCTCTCTCGGGATTTTTTGCCCGCAATGCTTACCCAACCTTGTCCGCTTTGGCACAACCCCTTCAAATAATTCACCTTTTTCATCCACACCGACTGGCACGGCGGGTGCAAGTACTTATTCGAATTCATTCGTCCAAGCTTGGAGAGAGTATGGTTATTATAAAGACAAAACACACAAGACGGATATTGGGCGCCGCACTGCTGGCTGCCCTTCTCGTCTTTGGTGTGAATACATCGTCCGCCTTTGCCAAGACCACCCGCATCAAGGACATCGTTGCATTTGAGAGCGTCCGTGAAAACCAGTTGATCGGTTACGGTCTCGTGGTCGGCCTGAATGGCACCGGGGATTCCCTGAACAACTCTCCCTTCACCGAACAATCGATGATCGCAATGCTGGAACGTTTGGGCGTGAATGTCCGTGGCCAGAATCTCAATTCCAAAAACGTTGCGGCCGTTATGGTCACCGCGACCCTGCCCCCCTTCACCAATCAGGGAGCAACTATCGATGTGAACATTTCCTCGCTCGGCGATGCGGCCTCACTGCAAGGTGGGACATTGCTCGTTACGCCTTTGATGGCGGCTGATGGTGATGTGTATGCGGTTGCACAAGGATCCGTCAACGTTTCCGGTTACGCTGCTGGTGGTGCTGCCGCCCAAGAAACTGTCAATATTCCAACGGCCGCGCGTATTCCCGGCGGCGCTATTGTCGAACGCGAAATCGCCTTCAAGATGGAAGACCTGTCGCAGGTAAAACTATCTCTGCGCAATCCTGACTTCACCACGGCCCGTCGCATTGCACAGGCCATCAATGGTTTTACTTCGTCCAATGTCGCCTCGGCTGAAAATTCTGCGAGCGTGGTTCTGAAACGCCCGAATATGTATGCAGGCTCTATCGTTGACCTCGTCACCGACATTGAACAATTGCCGGTGGAACCCGACCAAATTGCCCGTGTTGTGATTGATGAACGCTCCGGCGTCATCGTTATGGGGTCTGATGTGAAGATCAGCACCGTGGCGATTGCTCAGGCCAACCTTACCGTCCGCATTACCGAGACACCGCAGGTCAGCCAACCCAACCCGTTCGCCGAACAAGGTGAAACCGTCATCGTTCCCCGCACCGATCTTCAGGTCAATGAAGGCCCGGATGCCAAGCTGACTGTCGTTGAAACCGGCGTAACGCTGGAAGACCTCGTCACCGGTCTGAACCGCCTTGGCGTACCGCCACGGGACGTCATCACAATCTTGCAGGCTATCAAGGCCTCCGGCGCCCTCCATGCCGATATCACGACGATGTAGGACACTTATATATGGAACTCGGCAACATTCATAAAAACCCGGCCCTGATCTCGATGGATACAAAACCTGCCATCGATATGGCCAAGGTTGAAGAATCCGCGCGCGATTTCGAAGCGATGTTTGTGACTGAAATGATGAAACCGATGTTCGAAGATATTGAAACCGGTGGGATGTTTGGCGGTGGCAAGACCGAGGAAGTCTTCCGGGGCTTCATGCTGGATGAATACGGCAAGATGATTGCCGAGACCGGCCAACTGGGGATCGCCGACCAGGTAAAACAGGCGATGATAGAAATGCAGGAAAAGGCCTCGAACGCCAAAGTGGCACAAAATCTGCATGGAAATCCTGAAGATACAAGCGCCCCGGGCGCAGGAGAATGAGTATGAAAATGAGAGATCCTGAGTTTTCCAGCCCTTCGTCGGACTATAAAGTCCCGACGGATATCAACGTCGCCCTTCTGCACACTATTATTGCTGTCACCGCCCTGCGCGATGTGATGCTCAAGGAAAACGATGCCCTTGCGATCTCTTCCACCAGACTGTTCATGGACTTGCAGGAAGAAAAGGTCGATGCCGCCCGCCGTTATGAATTGCTGGTCAGCGCGCTGATGAGCCGCCCTGCCGACATCAAAGATGCCGATGCCAAGCTGAAAGAACAGTTGCAACGCCTTCAAACCAGCTTTGGTGACGTTGCCACAAAGAACCGCGAAAGCATTGATCGCATGCGCAACGCCACAAAACTTCTGGGCGAACGCATCATGAAAAGCGCCCGTGTCGAAGTCGAACGCCAGAACCAGTTCGCTTATGGCTCTTCGGGCAAAATGCAAAAAGGTACAAAGGCGCTGATTGGCGTGGATGAAAGGGCATAGAAGAGATGACCGACATAAATCCTATTGTTGCTACCAAAGTTGCCCAAGGATCCCAGCCTCTGGCGGGTGCTTCCACAGGCGTCACGGCAAATTTTGCCGGGGGTGGTAATTTTTGGGATATGATCTTCTCTTCCCTGCTCACTGGCGACACAAAAAAGACAAACACCGATGCCACGGCTGTTACAGGCACAACCAATCCCATCATTACGACCGACGCGTCCGTAAAGACCGAGAGCAACCCGCTCGCCCTGCTCCAGATCGCCCTCTCCAACCAGACAATTGATGAAAACGGTAATATCGTTCTGCCGGATGCTGCCAATGATGGCACAGATGGCTTGCAATCGCGCCTTGATCTCACCAACGATGTGATCAACCACCTGAAAAATGTTCTACCGGAAAATGCGCAAAAAGAAGGCATCTTTGCACAACTGATTTCCAAGCTTCAGACACGCTCCGACAATCTTCAGGCCAGCCTTTCCGCCCTTGAAGCCGGCACATTGTCCATGGACACACCTGTTGAGGACATCCCGATGCCTTTGCTAATTTCGCTGGGCCTATCTCCATCTGAAATCGCGCAAGTCTCCGATAACATCAAAGCTCTGGAAGAAAAACTGGGACGCGACATTACGGTGGAAGATCTGATTGCAGGCGTTGGCAATCTCATTCCTCAGACACCTGTTGCAACAACGCTTGCCGCAGATGAATCCATCAAGATTTCTGCTCCGGCGGCTGATGGCTCCGATACCCTGCCGGCTATTAACGATACAACGGAACCGACCGATGATCTCGCCGCCCGTCTCAACGCTCTTGATGTCGGCGCTGGTGATGAAGAAGGCCTGACAGTCACCAAACCAGCGGTGAAATCAGCGGCTGAACAGCGCGTCGATATAGAAATTGAAGGCACCGAAGAAATTGGTGGCAAAGTTACGCATGCTGATGCCAAGAAGGCCGCAATGAACTTCAAGGAAAACCTTGTTGCCGCAAACCCAGCGCAGGCTGCAAAACAGGCCGTCACAGGTTCGGGTGGTGAAATTCTCGTCCCTGCCACAATGTTCAGTGCCGATTCCGATGTCACGATGTGGCAGCAGATGGGTGTATCGGCCTCTCCTACTCTTAACCTCGGCCCAGCCGCGCAAGCAGCAACCATGACGGCCAGCAACACACAGGCAGGCCAACCTCATCCCGCAACACAACTTGTCGCTGCCACGATGACAAAGGCTGGGAAAGAAGGCGTTGCCGATACAATGACCCTGCGTCTTGATCCACCGGAACTTGGGTCGGTCAATATTCGCCTTGAATTCGGCAAGGACAAATCTGTCAAGGCGCATCTGACCGTCGATAAGCCGGAGACCTACATGATGCTGCAACGGGATGGCCTGATGCTGGAGCGCGCACTACAAAGTGCGGGTCTGGATGCCAATGGCAATTCTATCAGCTTCGAACTTGCGCAAGGTGGCGCAGATTACAACCCTGATAATAATGGTCAGGGCGGCGGTGAAAAAAATCTCGGCGGCTCCGCCTCCAAGGATAATGGCGATGACGCCGACCTGATCAGTTCAACCATGACATGGGCCGTGGATTCAGCCACCGGTCATGTCCGTTACAATATTCTGGCGTAAGGTAAGGAAGGTCTAAAATGGCAACAGTAGGCGATGTAACAACAAACGGAACAGCACAGCAGGCGCAAAATACTGCGAACCAGCGTGTTTCGCTTGCCGAAGACTTTTCCCAGTTCCTGACGCTGCTGACAACACAGCTTCAGAACCAGGACCCTCTTTCGCCGATGGATTCCACAGAATTCACCAACCAGCTTGTACAATTCTCGCAGGTTGAACAGCAGATCAACTCCAACCAGAAACTCGACAACCTTGTTGCCTTGCAACTGGCAAGTATTTCTTCTGTTGCCTTGGGTTATGTCGGTATGGATATTTCCTACATCAGCGGCGAGATGAACTACGACGGGAAAACTCCTGTTGATGTGACATACGCGCTTGCAAGCGAAGCCGTTACCTCGAAAGTCAACGTCTATGATGAATCGGGCGTGCTTGTTTACTCTGCCGACGCACCGAAAAACACAGGCATGAACAAATTCACATGGACGGGTATCACAACCAATGGACAGCCTGTCAGTTCCGGTACCTATACTGTCAAGATTGATGCAGTCGATAAAGCTGGCAAGGCAATTGAAAACTCGACTGTTGTTACCGGGCATGTTGACGGTATCGAAACCCAGAACGGGATCGTCTATGTTCTGGTCGGCGAACGCGCTGTTCCGATTTCTTCGATTGTTAATGCCAATCAGGTCGGTCAGAAAACGTCCAATGCCACATCGGCGCTTGGTTACGTTGGCATGGATGTTACGTATGAGGCCTCTGACATGGCCTATAACGGAACGGATCCGATTGAAATTAATTATAGCCTGACAAGCAAAGCGTCCAAGTCCGAAATCAATATTTACGATAAGAACAACACGCTTATTTACTCTGGGAATGTTTCCAAGGATGCGGGAACACACTCATTCACTTGGTACGGCAAGAAGACAGATGGCTCGAACGCGGGCGCAGGCGATTACAAAGTTGTCGTTGACTCTATCGACAGTGAAAACCGCGTGGTTGATACAACAACCTTCTTCGAAGGACACGTTAACGGCGTTGAGAGCCGTGGCGGCGTAGCCTACGTCGTGATGGGCAACAAGTCTGTTCCAGCGTCTTCTATTATCAATGCAATACAACCTGAACCCGAAACAACAACCTGATTAAGAAAGTAAACCCTAGGAGGTAAATTATGAGCTTATTTGGATCATTATACACAGGCGTTTCCGGCCTTTCTGCGCAGTCGCAATCGACGGCCATGATCGCCAACAACATCGCCAACGTGAACACGGTCGGCTTCAAACGCTCCGAAGCGGCCTTCTTTTCACTCGTTACAACCGAGGGACGGTCTTCGCGTTATTCCCCTGGTACTGTCTCTGTTGACCGTATCCAGCGCGTGAACCAGCAAGGTCCGATCCAGCAATCGTCCTCTTCGACAGACACGTCGATTTCCGGGAATGGTATGTACCCTGTCAAACGTGACGGATTGAACTCCTCCCTCTCCGAATATCTTTACACACGGAACGGGCAGTTCAGCGAAGATGCACAGGGCTTCCTGACCAACACAGCGGGCTTCTACCTTTATGGGTGGCCAATCGATCAGAACGGCGGACTGCCTTCGAACCAAGGCGACTTGACGTCTCTGGTGCCGGTCAACGTTCAATTCCTTGGCGGTCTGACTCGTCCAACGACAACGGCTGAATTGGCCCTGAACCTCGACTCCACCAATGGTGGTGAGGCCGACCGGTCTTTGGCCTCTGCCCTGACATCGGGCCCTGACTTTACCCGTTCGATCACGATGTATGACTCTCTGGGGAATGCCCAGCCTATCTCGTTCGAATATGTGAAAGTTTACGGTCCGCAAGGAACGGCTGCCTCCAACATCAACAACTTGACAGCTACGTCGCAACTGACGACAGATCTGGGCATCACCGCCGGTACGCAATTTACCATTGCCACCGATGGCGGCGCAGTTCTTCGCACGTATGATGTCGCTGTGGCTTCTGGCGGCGATATTGTTGTCAGCACATTGGGTGATATTATCAACGACATCAACGCCAATGTGGCTGGTGTATCCGCCTTCCTCGGCAATGACGGCGAACTGGTTATCCAGCGCGACGACTTCCTGGGTGGTGCGGCGCAATCCGTCGACTTGGCGGGGGCCGCCCTTAGCGGTCTGGGTCTCTCTGCGGGAACATACGCTTCCAACGATCTGACAAGCGCCTCTGTATCGGCCAGCAGTACTTTAGCCGGATGGACAGGAGCTACAACATTGGCATCTCTGGGTATCGCCAACGGTGAAACTCTTACTTTGGATGTTGATGGCGTTCCTGCAGCTACCTTTACTGCCACGATCCCGGGTGATGATGTCAACGATCTCCTGACGCACCTGAACGGTATTGCGGGCGTTACGGCATCGCTGGTTAGTGGTCGTCTTGTTGTCGAACACAGCAACCCGTCAACGGCGTCGCTTGATTTCGGCGGCACGGCTCGGGCATCACTGGGCCTTGCTGATACGCCTTTCACGGCCGTGGCTTCGTACGATAACGGTAGCCCATCCGATGCCCCGCCATATAGCACGGGCGATATCACAACAGGTCGTACCTTCCCGGCATTCCAGTATCTGCCCGGCGACCCACTTTACAACAGCCGCGGTTGGTGGCAGGTGAAAATCATCGACCCGAACAACAACGTTCTCTCAACGGGTCTGTTGAACTTTACCCCGAACGGCTCGCTCAATGCCTTGCCTGATACCGATGGGCAGAGAGATATTGAACTGGGCGGGATCGATTGGGGTAACGGCTCCGCGCTTCAAACTATTGAAGTCGATGTGTCCCGTCACAGCCAGTTCGCCGGTAACTTTACGGTTCTCTTCGCCGATCAGAACGGGGCCGAGCTTGGCCTTCGGACCGGCGTTGATATCGACCGTGATGGCTTCGTGATCGCCCGCTTCTCGAACGGCGCGACCTCCAAACTGTATAAGATCCCGCTTGTAACCTTCTCCAACCCGAACGGGCTGCAGGAAGTTTCCGGAACGGCCTACTCTGAAACGGAAGATTCAGGCGAGGAAAACCTGCGTGAGGCAGGAACCGGCGGCGCTGGCTTTATCGAGCCCTCTACGCTCGAAATATCCAACGTTGACCTTGCGGACGAGTTTGCGAAGCTGATTATTTCCCAGCGTGCCTACTCGGCCAACACCAAGATTATTACAACGGTCGACCAGATGACCGAAGAGCTCCTGAGACTGCGATAGAATTTCGCGCGAATAGTCCAAGGTAGACCCGCTCCGGCCTTAAAACCGGGGCGGGTTTTTCTTCGTCCATTTTCACATCAGGAAAAAATCGAAACAATTTGAAATAAAATGAAAAAACCTGGCTGCTTAAAAAGTTAATAAAAATATCTAACGAATCAAAATCGTTTTCTAACGCTATGTAAATATTGAATTTTTTCTTATTTTGGCGTTAACCGCTTCATATTTCAGGCTTTTTCGCCGTTAACATTCCCTTAGGAATTGTGATATAGTATTGGAAATGTCGTCCAGTATGGGCGTTGAAATAAGTAGCCAATTAACCCTAGGAAAGGATTTTTATTATGGCCACGAACGATATCGTATTGTCCGCCGCGTCGCGGGCGAACCTACTCTCCCTCCAAGGCACGCAGAAACTGATTGACGTTACCCAGCTCCGTCTGGCGACCGGCAAGAAAGTTAACTCTGCCCTTGATAACCCACAATCATTCTTCCAAGCGAACTCCCTGTCCAGCCGTGCGTCAGACCTTACCCGCCTGCTCGATGGTATTGGTCAGTCGATCCGCACGATTGAAGAAGCTGACAAAGGTATTTCCGCTCTGACCAAGCTTGTTGAGCAGGCTTCCGCTGTTGCCGATTCGGCACAATCGGAACTCCTGTCCGCTTCCGGCTTTGCCCAAATCAAAAGCACTGTGAACCACAGTGCTACTGGCCCCCTGATTGCCGCCTCCGGCGGCACTCTTGTTGCTGGCGATGACTTGACGGTCACTGTCCAACGTGCCAACGGCACTGTTGTTACTGCCACAGATGTTGTCAGTCTGGTTGCGACAGATACTGTCTACAACATTGCTGGTTATATTAACGCCAACGCTACAATCAACCCTTACGTCCGCGCTTCTGTTGATGACAGTGGCAGATTGACGTTGACGTCTCTTGAGGCCGGGGCCTCTGTTCGTGTAGCTGATGGTACGACATCGATGGGCGCCGATGGTATTGCCTACCTTGGTCTACAAGGCTATATCGGAACAGAAGAAACCGTTGCTGGCACACGTCAGGGTGGTACCGCCATTGCAGGGCGTACAATTTACTCCCAGCAGACCGCACAGACAGCTGTAAATGGTAAATATGAGTCCAGCGCCACTCTTGGAGCACAAGCTGGCTTCTTAGATAACGCCGGTGCCGACAGCATTCAGGTTATCCTAAATATTGACGGCATATCCACAACAACCTCAGCGGCTCTTCTGGATACGAACACCATTCAGGATATGGTTGACGACATTAACAACTCCGCTGCTGGCGCAAAAGTAACGGCATCGTTTAATGTCGATACCGGCCGCATCGAATTGACTGCAAAAGACGGTGTTGGTTACATCGATCTTCAATTTGAAGCGAACGCTGCATCGACAATTGACTTCAACTTCACGGCATCGCCTAACAACCTGTCAACCGATGCTGATAGCGCTCCAACAGACGTTGTACTAGGTGCTGGCACCAACGATATTTCTGAACGGTTCAACTTCTCTGGATCGAGTGCAGATATTACCCAGTTCCAGGATGACTTCAACGAAATCAGAAGTCAGATTGATAGCCTGGTGAGAGATGCTCAGTATCGTGGCGTTAACCTCCTGATGGGCGACAACTTGACGACCTACTTCAATGAAGATCGTACAAGCACACTCGTTACAGATGGTGTTGACTTCACAGCATCTGGCCTCGGTATTGGTGTTGCCAACTTCGCAAACTCTGCGACGCTGCAACTCTCGATCGATGCCGCCAGAACAGCTCTGGATAGCATCCGTAACTTCGGTTCGTCCGTGGCCAACGACCTGGCGATTATTCAGGCTCGTCAGACCTTTACGACTGAAACAATCAACACACTGAAAGCTGGTGCGGCCGACCTCGTGAACGCCGACCTGAACGAAGAAGGTGCGAACCTCCTGGCTCTGCAAACAGCGCAGCAGTTGGGTGTTACATCCCTCTCGCTCGCTTCTCAGTCGCAACAGTCCGTTCTGCGGTTGTTCTAAGAATAGAACAGCTCGCCAGAGGGGCGGCAAACGGATTAAAAGATTTAAAGACAAAAACCGGCGGAAGAATCCGCCGGTTTTTTATTGTGCCAGCCCCTATGTTTGGCTATGATCCATTCTATGGAAACACCTGAAGATATAATAGAAGACGTGAAGAAAACTCTAGGCATGCCAAAGGCCGCTTCGGTAGCTTCCGTCTTTCGTGAATCACTGAGAGTTGCCAGAGAAGCGGTGTTTGAAAAATCCACGTCTGCGATTCAAAAACCGCTTGCCGCACCCACACCAAACAACGACAATTAATTGTCGCCCCCACTCTTTTCTTAACGTTTTCCTCACCCTGATGATGTATGATAATTAGATAGTAGGAAGAATGTCCTGCGTTTGGCCCCTGATGAAAGGAAGAAATCCATGGCCCTCGTAATCGATCTCAAACCCGGCGAAAAAATTCTGATAGGCACAGCCGTCATCACCAATGACTCGCAACGCACACGCCTTCATATTTCCGGTGAAGCGCCAATCCTGCGCGAAAAAGATGTGATGAAGGAAGAAGAAGCAGACACGCCCTGCAAGAAAATCTACTTCCTTGTTCAATGCATGTATATGGCGCGGCGCCCTGAGGAATATCACAAGAAGTATTTCGCATTGGTGAAAGAAATACAGCACGCCGCCCCGACAACGGCTTTTGTCTTCCTCGCCATCAATGAAAAAATTATCGAAGGCCATTATTATAAGGCTATGCGCGATGCCAAAGATTTAATTCGTCTGGAAGAGGAGCTGATAAAACATGCCGCCAAGCCAGCAGCCTAATAACCCCTACGCGTCCGCAGCGGGTGCCTATGGTAACAACGCGCAAAAACACGCCGCCGATCCGCGTGAGCTTGAAGCACGCGTGCTTTTGAAATCTGCACAGTTCCTTCAGGACGTTCAAAACGAATGGGGCAATGTATCGAGCGATGATCTCGCTTCGATCCTCAAATACAACCGCTCCATTTGGGTGATGTTCTATGACACGGCCGTTGAGAATGAAGGCGGTATATATCCGGAAGATCTGCGCAACAACATTGCCAATCTTTCCAACTTCATTTTCAAACGTGAGATGGAAATACTGGCAAAACCTGAGCGGGAGAAACTTGATATCCTTATCAACATCAACCGCAATATCGCCGATGGCTTGATGAAGGGTGTGAAACTGGCACCAATGGCTCCTGCTTCAACAAACCCTGAGCAACAGGATGCAGGCAGTGCGTCATCATCATCGCAGAATCCGGATACAAAAATGCCGCCCACAGGTGGCGGCACAGATACCTCGGCGTAATCAGATCGATTAAACCTCAGTGTTCACCGTTGGTGTTGTTGTCGATGCAACATTCCCGGCCTTCGGCGCATAGGATGTGTCCGATGAGGTGATCTGTGGCAAAGGCGTCTCAGCAACCTGAACAGGCTCAATATCCGCGGTAACAATTGGTGCTGCAGGGACAGCGGCTTCTACCGGAGCTTCTGTTTTTGGCGCGACTGATGCTTTTGGTTTCAACGATGCTGCCTGCGCCCGTTTATACGCTTCGAGCTGGCTTTCTGTTGGAATTTGGCGAACAACATCGCCGGTCGCAGAGTCACGAAGCTGAAGAACAGCTTTATCGTAATTCACATCGACATGAACATAAGGGCTGATATACGGAGCCTGCGGCACAACCTGTACGCGGTCCGGATTGGCGGCATAGGATTGCACTACACTCTGCTGCTCAACAACAGCTTTGGTGTAGGTGGCATTCGATATTACTGAATTGACAGCTTCTATCATATTTTCCCTAACCTAGCGTGTCCCCATGACACACTACCCTACTCTCATACTACGCGAGTTTTTGTCATTTGTCAAACTTTTTCAAGTCTTTGGCAAATAATCCCCCTCCTTTTTGGCAATCCCTACCATAGTAATCGCCGGCCTATGTGTTAAAATTTCATGTATTCAGTAAAATTACTTAACGATTGGAGTAATAATCGAAGTAAAACAAGTATTATTTATTAACGTCAAACAACAAGAGAGTATAAATTTTGACAGAAAACAAGGCATCGCCCCACCTCATCATTTTCCGAAAAAAAATTCTATATTAGGGCTCTTTTAACCCAAATCAGGCCATACTGTTTACATATTATAACAATAAATGGGTCTGCCATGTCGGATATCAGGTATGAACACAGCGCGGGAATCACACAACTGCCCCCGCCCAACACGCAAAGATGGGTCAAATCCCGAAAGATGGCGGTTATCAAAGCCATTGAAAACGGCGTCATTACGGATGAACAGGCCTGCCTGCGCTACAATCTAAGCCAGGAAGAGCTGGATTCCTGGAAACGGGCCATGAACAGGTTCGGTCCTGGCGCCCTGCGGACCACCCATTTGAATCGTTACCGCAGGCAAGATTCAAACAAAAACACGCCGCCGCCACAGACCAATTAGGGCAAATGGCAGTTCTAAGGGGCTTTTTCCCCTGGCGCGAATCCCGGCGAACCGCCGGGATTGTCGTTTTAGCCCTCCTTTTAGGCGGGACGGACGCCCCAAGAAGGCGTTGGAAAAACCGTTAAAAAACGTTTATAATGGTTAATGGATTGATCTGCGATTCGGCCGCTATGGCCTTGCGCGGATTAAAAAATCCAGTTTGCGGCGTCCTCCCTTGTCCTCCTTGGGTGTCTTGGGTGCCGCCCTTGAAAACATGATTTGTATGGATACAGGTTTGAACACGTGAACAGTTTTCTGGAAACATTGAAACAATTGGGTCCTGCCCGCCT
>CAZUYV010000028.1:0-1952 GCA_964624435.1 uncultured Micavibrio sp.
GCGGTGGCCTCATCATAACGAACGTGCACGGTTGGTACACCGCGGCGCAAATCGGAGTTGTCCATGGCTGGTAAATCGTCATGGATCAGCGAATAGCAGTGGACGAATTCGAGTGCGGCGGCAACGCGGCGGGCCTTGACAGGATCGACATTGAACATCTTGGCGGATTGCATGACCATGAAGGGGCGCAGACGTTTACCGCCCGACAGAACGCCATGGCGCATCGCCTGATAAAGGCGGTCTTCGGCAAGATCAGTTTCCGGCAGAAGGCGCGACATCGTTTTGTTGACGTTGATCACACATTCCTGCAGGGCTTCTTGCAGCGCCTCAGACGCTTCTCTGGATGAAGGGGCCATGTCTTATCTCTCCACTCTCTATTCCTGAACGTCAAACGGCTCGGTCTTAACCTTGCCATCCGGTGTCAGGCTGATTTTTTCTATTTTTAGCCGCGCTTCCTGCAGCTTTTTTTCACAATGATTTTTCAAGGATATGCCGCGTTCGTAAGCGGTAATCGACTCTTCCAGCGGGGCTTTGCCGCTTTCGAGGTCGCGAACGATGCCTTCGAGTTCGGCTAAGGCCTTCTCAAAACTAAGATTTTCGAGGGTTTGAGTGGTTGCCACGATCTTGAATCCTGCCGGTTTTTGGTGCCCGGGGACTATAGTCCAGTTACGCCTGATTCACAAGGCAGAACCCCGATCTTTGCAAAACAATCGGGGAGCGAAAGGGCGTAGAATAGACCTATATGGAAACAAGCGGAAGGATGCTTAAATGACCCAGACCTTGACCCAAACTCAGCCGGAAACCGGGCTTCTGAACCTTAATATGGTCTCTTGGCGTATTCACCGTAGCCGGGCGCAGGATCGTAAGGCACAGGTTCACCGCCAGCTGCTGGCGCGTCTGCACGACGACAAAAATCTGAATTAGGGCCCGTCGAGAGCCAGAAGGTGGGCGGCAACGGAGGATTTGAGAGCCTCAAGATTATAGCCGCCTTCCAGCACCGATACGATTTTACCGCCGCAATGGCGGTTTGCGATCTCGCATAATTTCCCCGTGACCCATCCGAAATCTTCATCTTCCAGATTGATCTGGGCGAGGGGGTCTAGCCTGTGGGCGTCGAACCCGGCGGAGATCATGATCAGATCCGGTTTGAAATATTCCAGTTCAGGAAAAACTTTGTCTTCATACACTTTGCGGAAAAAATCCGGCCCGGAAAAAGGTGGCAGGGTGAAGTTCAGGACAGTCTCATCATTATCAATCTCTAGCCCCGTCATAGGCCAGAGCGGATATTGATGGGTAGAAATAAATAGGATCGATCCATCATGCTGGCGTGCCATCGCATCTGTGCCATTGCCGTGATGAACATCGAAGTCAACGATCGCGATCTTTTCGATACCGTGTTTATCCTGCGCATGGCGTGCGCCGATGAAGATGTTGTTAAAAAGGCAAAACCCCATGGAGGTCGCTGGTTCTGCATGATGACCCGGTGGACGAATGGGGCAGAAGGCGCGTTTGGTTTTTCCTGTCACCACACCATCAACAGCATCGCAGACAGCGCCTGCGGCATGGAGCGCGGCGTCCCATGAACCGGGTGACAGGATGGTATCGGAATCGATAGCGGCGTGGCCGTGTTCGGGGATGCCGTCACTGATCCGCGAGATGTAATGAAAGGGATGGGCGAGGAGAAGTCTATCCTCCGCAGCGGGTTTGGCCTTTACCTTCGGGAAGCCGGAGAAGGGTTTTTCCTCTAAAACCTCATAAATGGCGCGCAGGCGGTCGGCCCGTTCCGGGTGGGAAAAGCCGGTATCGTGGGCAAGGCCGGATTCGTGCGTGTAAATCGTTGTGACCATGTGGGGCAGTATGATATTTCTGGTGGCCATGGGCAATGGCATACATTCAACGGTTGGGCCGTTAACGGTAAAACTGGCAAGACGCTGGGTTCCCAAATGGTATGA
>CAZUYV010000028.1:2052-8218 GCA_964624435.1 uncultured Micavibrio sp.
CGGTTGGGCCGTTAACGGTAAAACTGGCAAGACGCTGGGTTCCCAAATGGTATGAAGCGTTTCAGGATAAAACACTGGGCGGTTATTATGAACGGCTAAACCGTAACTTTAAACCGCTTCTGACCGGGCAACGCAGGCTGGTCAGCCAATGCCGCCAATTATCCATCTACAGCCATCTAGCGGCGCTTGAAAACTCATCTTTCTACAATGGTATAGAAGCCCATTTTGAATTTATTGTTGAACGGTATCACGATGCGCAAAGCGGCCATTGGTGGTTTGCTATCGATGATACAGGTGAAGTGAAAGACCGTTATAGCGATCTTTATGCTCTCTCCTTTGTGATCTTTTCTTTTTCCCATTATTACCGCGCGAGCGGTGATGAGCGGGCGGCGACACTGGCTCGCGAAACCCTGCAATTTATCGACAAGAAATTCCGCCTGCCGGGGTTGCCGGGATTGGCCGAAGCCTTGGGCGAAGATGGGATACCCTTGCCCAAACTCCGCCGCCAGAATCCGCATATGCATTTGCTAGAGGCGTGCCTGTTCGCCCATGAAACATGGGGTGGCAATGATTACCTCACCATGGCCAATGAACTGGTCGCGTTGTTTCAGCGCCATTTCTATGATTCCGAAAACGCCGTGGTTCGTGAATTTTTCAATGATAATCTGACGCCGCACGCTATCGAAGGATACCGTATCGAGCCCGGCCATGCGTTTGAATGGGTCTGGCTGCTCAAAAAACACGGCAAGGCGCATGGCGATGTAGGCATGCACGATGACATCTCGCTGGCATTGCTGGAAAAGGCGGATGCCAGCGGGTGGGATGAAAATTTCGGCGGCATATATGATGGCACCGATCCATTGGGCTCTGTAACAGCCGATACCAAGCGCATATGGCCATTCTGCGAAGCCTTAAAGGCCAATGTTTTGATGCTGGAAGCTGGACCTGACAGACAGGGTATGAAGGACCGTGTTGCGGAAATGGTTCGTGTCTTCAATGATAAATATATGGATGCGCGGGGGTTCTGGACCGAATGGCTCACCCGCGATTTAACGCCTGTTACGGATTACATGCCCGCGACCACGCCCTATCATGTCTATTTTGGTATTATGGAGACGGCGGCGGCGCTCGATGCGCGGGGCGGGAGCAAATCAATCTCCAGTACGATCCAATCAAATCTTTATGGCCTGCGCCGTAATATATCGCTCTCTTTAAAGAAGCTCAAAACGGCTTTGCGGGCCTGATCACTGATTGTGTGAAGACGTTGATGCCGTGGTTGGCGTGCGGGCATTATAAGCCAATTGAGTCTGGCTCAACTGAAACCCAACCACGACGTTATAGACTTGTCCGGTCGATGCATCAGGGAAGGGCATATTCTGGAAGATGCTCTCGGTTGAGGTGGTACTGTTCTGCTCGCGACCATAGGCGATGGTGGCGGCGAATATTTCTTTCGACAGGACGTTCCCTTGCGCATCCGTTACGGCCACGAAATAGGGGTAGGCGAAATTCGGCTGGTCATTTTTCTTGAGCCGCGCCTTCGGCCCGGTTTTTCCTTCGAGCCCGATATCGATTTGCATGACCAGCGCCTCATTTTCAATCCGGCAGATATTTTTGACACTTGTAATCGTGACTTCGGATGTCACGCTGCCCGTGCTGGGGTTGGCTTCATCATAAAAATCGACGAGATGGACGAGGTCGGGGCGAACCGTTACGCCGGGGCAGGTCCCGTCATAGACCGGCAATTGCTTCTTGGCCTCTTTTACAGGGTCTACGACCTTGGCGACATAGCCCGTGACAGAATCATAGCTGGCGACAATATCCTGCTTCAGCCCGTCGAGGGTGACGCAGCCGCCTAGCATAAAAATCGGTAATATCAGGAAAAACCGTAAGAAAATCATGTCTCCAAGGATAAGTGATCCGCGGAAGGCTTACAAGGTTTTAGACGTGGATTTTCGCGGGCCTCTCCGCTATATAACCTCTATGGAAAAACGGCCCTTATCCCTTTTGCTGGCGGCTCCGCGCGGTTTTTGCGCCGGGGTTGACCGCGCCATCCAGATTGTCGAAAAGGCGATCGAGAAATATGGTGCGCCGGTCTATGTCCGCCATGAGATCGTCCATAACAAATTTGTCGTTGAATCCCTCCGTGAAAAAGGCGCGGTGTTCGTCGAAGAGCTCTCTGAAATTCCAAGCGATGGCCACCCTGTCGTTTTTTCCGCCCATGGCGTTCCAAAATCTGTGCCCGCCGATGCAAAAAGCCGCGAGATGTTTTTTATCGATGCGACCTGTCCCTTGGTGAGCAAGGTTCACAAAGAGGCCGAGAAACATCATGAGCTTGGCCGCACCATTATCCTGATCGGCCATGAAGGTCACCCGGAAGTGATCGGCACGATGGGGCAGTTGCCTGCCGGTGCCGTGATCCTTGTTGAAACAGTCGATGATGTCGCGGCATTGCAGATCGATGCCAATGCCGATCTGGCGTTTTGTACGCAGACAACCTTGTCGGTTGATGACACCGCCGATGTGGTCGAGGCGCTGAAATCAAAATTCCCGAATATCACGGGCCCGGGCCGCGAAGATATCTGTTATGCCACGACCAACCGTCAGGCAGCGGTCAAGGAAATCGCCCCGCGCTGTGATGCGTTGATGGTGATTGGTGCTCCGAACTCCTCCAACTCCAACCGTCTTGTCGAAGTGGGTGTGGCGTATGGATGTGAGAAAGCAATGCTGGTGCAGCGCGCTTCCGATATCAATTGGGACTGGTTTGACAATATTAACACGCTGGGCCTTACCGCGGGGGCGTCCGCACCCGATGTTCTGATCAATGAAGTTGTCGAAGCAATCCGCGCCAGGTTCGATGTTTCGCTGGAAGAAGTCGCGATTACGCAGGAAAACGTGGTTTTCAATATCCCCCGGATACTCCGCGAATCCGAAGAAAAAGTGGCTTGAATTTAACCGCCCGCTTCTCCATGCTGGCTGAATGGCCGTTTACACCGAAGTTTCGCACGCCGATTTGAAAGAGTTCCTACTGTCCTATGACATCGGAACGCTGGTTCGCTTCGAAGGCATCGAACAGGGTGTCAGCAACACCAATTATCATGTGTTCACCGACAAGGGCCGTTTTATCCTCACGTTGTTTGAGCCGCACCGTGTCCATGCGCAGGATATTCCGTACTATGTCGATTATGCCGTGACGCTGGAACGTGAAGGCGTACCCGCGCCGCTAACCTTGCCTCGCAATGACGGTTCTGTTCTGGGAACATTATCAGGTCGTCCCGCCGCAATTTACTCCTTCCTCGAAGGCGAAGGCGGGCATGCCGGGATGTTGAATGCCGATTTGTGCGGTAAGGCGGGAATGGTTCTGGCCAAGATGCATCTCGCCGCCGGACAGATTTCCAAGACCGCCAAAAACCATTTCGGTCTCGAAAGGTTTGAAACATGGGTTGGGGCCATGGGTTCGAACATGAACAGGATCAAGGATGGGATGTACGACCTTACACGATCCGAACTTGACTGGATCAAGGTAAAAATTCCATCGCATCTGCCATCGGGTGCCATTCATGCTGATTTTTTTCCCGACAATGTATTTTTCAAGGATGGCGAAGTGACGGGCGTAATTGATTTCCACTTCGTCTGTCATGATTTATTCGCCTATGACCTCGCCATTGCCATCAACGCCTGGTGTTTCGATCAAAACAATAATTTTGATGAGGTGCGCATGCAGGCCATGATGCGTGGGTATAATTCCGTGCGCCCAATGTCGCAGGCAGAGCATGACGCTTTGCCTGTTTTGTTACGCGCTGGTGCCTTGCGGTTTTTGCTGTCGCGCTGTGAAGAAAAATTGGCATGGGCGCCGGACCGATTGATGAAGCCACATGACCCGCTGGTTTTTGAAAAACGCCTGAAACATTTTCAGCAGGAAGTTGCCCAATGAGTGTTGAATTGTTTACCGATGGTGCATGCAGCGGCAATCCCGGTCCCGGTGGCTGGGGGGCATTGCTCCGTTATAACGGTCATGAAAAAGAACTCAGTGGCGGCGAGAAAGAAACCACCAACAACCGCATGGAAATGCAGGCCGTGATCGAAGGCCTTAGCGCGCTCAAAAAGCCGAGCACGGTAAGGCTCTATACCGATAGCCAGTATGTTCAGCGCGGTGTCACGGAATGGATGAAGGGCTGGAAAGCCAAAGGCTGGCCTGCCCGGATCAAGAATCAGGATCTCTGGATCAAGATCGATTCGCTTTTACAGGTTCACAAGGTCGAATTTATATGGGTGCGCGGCCATGATGGGCACATTGAGAACGAGCGTGTGGATAAGTTGGCAGTTGCCGCAATTCCAAAGCGTTAGAGATCGTTCTTCACATGATTTATCCATATTTTTCGGACAGTTACGGGAACCTTTAAGATTCCATTAATGTTTGCAAACCAGAGTCGATGTCAGAGCAAGGAGGTTTGCCATGACGAACCAGACACTGAAAGCGAACGATAACAAGACTGTCTATGATGCCAAGACTTATGTCCTGCCCATGCCGCCGCTTGTTGCCAATGAAGCGATCGACATGGAAATCTATGCAAGGTTTATGAAGCACGTGCGCCTTGTCCCCAACAGCCGGATGGATATCAAAATATTATCCGCCATCCAGTTTACATCGGACATGATGGATCTGAATGACGCCATCGTTTCAAAAACGTTGGCAGATATGGGATTACGCGGCCCGCGCCGGGCATTCCCGGAAAGCTATCTCGAACATGTCGACAGATCGTTGATGCGGTCGGGATGGGATGTGGGTGGCCCGTGTGCTTCGGCGCTCGCCATGAAAGATCACTGGGATGATCTTGGCGAAGACAAATTTGCCGCGGCCCGCCGTGAGTATAGCGTCCTCGCTGAACCGATCCGGGTTTTCTAAGCCCTAATCGTTATATTTGAAGTTCTGTCGTTCGGAAGGGGAAAATCCTCTGCCGGTCGGCTCAGGAACAGAACCTTCCATCGGGTTTTCTTCTGATCCTACAATGCGGCCGATCAGATCATTGAAATTGAAGTCCGATTGCACATCGCGAATGGCGTAATATTTCTTCGCGGGTTTTGATGTGGCCTCTGTCATGATTTCACGCCAAACAGGTGCTGGGATCAAACCGCCCGTTACGCGCCGCATAGGTGAATTGTCATCATTCCCAAACCAGACAGCCGCCGCATATTTGTCGGTAAAACCGATAAACCATGCATCACGGAAATCTTGTGACGTTCCGGTTTTGCCGGCGGCGACGTAAGGGCCTTGGGCCGCTTGACCGGTCCCGAACTGGACGACGGAACGCATCATACCTGTCAGTTGATAAACATAACCGCGGGAAACAACCTGACGCGCATCGCGTTCAGGAGGTTGTTCATAGAGCGGAAACCCTTTGTCGTCATGGATGCTGATAATGGCGAAAGGTTCGACAGCAACACCGCCACGGCCAATGGTGGCGTAGGCGGTTGCCATTTCGATCATTGGAATGCCGTTCGCGCCGAGGGCAAGGCTGAGGTTGGGTTCAAGATCGGCGGTGATCCCAAGACGGCGGGCCAGCGTGATAACGGATTCAGGGCCGACATCACGCATCAAATTGACCGAAACCGTGTTGAGGGAACGGGTCAGGGCCTGCGTTAATGTAACTTCGCCATAATATTCGCCGCCATAGTTCTGCGGGCGATATCTTCCGGTCGTGATGGGTTCATCCATGATGGTGCTGTCCGGCGACCATCCATGTTCCAGCGCGCTAAGATAAACCAATGGTTTGAAGGAAGAGCCTGGGGATCGCAAGGCGTTGGTCACACGGTTATATTCGGAAAGGCCGTAATCTTTTCCGCCGACCATGGCAACAATGGAACCATCCAGCCCCATGACAATCGCAGCGCCCTGCGAAAGCTTATGCGTTTCACCGTTGGTGAGGACAGCCTTGGTAATCGCGGATTCGGCCGTTGCCTGAACATCGCGGTCCAGTGTCGTTTCAACAACGATATCGCTTTCCGGCACGCCGATCGTCGATTCAACCTGACCTACGATATAGTCGGTGAAATAGCGGATCGTGTCGCCGCTCGAGGGTTTGCGTGGTGGGGACGGTGGAAGTTTATCAAGACGCTTGAACTCATCTTCCTTGATGAACTTCGCATCGAGCATGGCGGCAAGGACAAC
>CAZUYV010000028.1:8318-12299 GCA_964624435.1 uncultured Micavibrio sp.
ATGGTCGATCCACCCTGCACATATCCGCCGCGAATAATGTTGACGGCAAAGGCACGGGCGATACCAACCGGGTCAAGTCCCCAGTGGCTGTAAAAACGTCTGTCTTCGGTGGCGAGCACGGCATTGACGACATAGGGCGGTAGATCATCAACAGAAACAACTTCGCCTTTGATATCGCCATAGCGGTCAATAACAGTTCCATCGTTTGCTTTGATGGTAATGGTCGGGCGACGTTCGAACACCATCGCCTCGGTAATGGTTGGCAACTCACGGGCAAACCAGGCAAGCATAATGGCGAGCGCAATGCCGCCCCAGAGTGCGAGAACAAATCCCCACTTCAATGTTCTGCCCAGCATTGTATGCATGAACGAGTCGTTATCCTTCTTCTTGGATTTTGTTTTTTTCTTACCGCTTGCCATGATGCCTAATGCTGGAAAATGTCCGAAGTGTGTCGATTTGAGGAGATTTATAGGATTTACGCGGGTTTCTCAACGGTTTTCACGGGTTTTGGGGCGGTTATAGCAGGAAAAGCGTGGCCAGCCCGAGGAAGGCGAAGAATCCCACGCAATCCGTGATCGTCGTCAGGAAGATGGAGGAAGAGATAGCGGGGTCCAGCCCCATTTTGTCGAGTAGTACGGGAATACCTGCGCCAAAAACTCCGGCCGAGAACAGGTTGATAATCAGCGCCATGCCAATTACACCGCCCAGTGTCCAGTTGTGAAACCAGAAGGCGGCAATCGCACCGACCAATAACGCAAAGATACATCCATTGATCAGGCCAACGATTCCTTCCTTGATAATCGTGCGGGGGGCGTTGGCACCCGATAGTTCGCGCATGGCGATCGCGCGGACGGACACGGTGAGGGCCTGTGTCCCGGCGTTGCCGCCCATTCCGGCCACAATGGGCATGAGGGCGGCGAGCGCTACGACTTCTTCAATCGTTGCGCCAAAATGAGAAACGATGCCAGCGGCGAGAAAAGCCGTAATCAGATTGACACCAAGCCAGCGGGAACGAGAGAGACTGGTTTCCAGCACGGCGCGGTAAAGATCGCCTTCTTCCACCCCGGCCATTTTCAAAATGTCTTCTTCGGCCTCTTCATCGATAACGTCGATAACGTCATCAATGGTGATAACCCCGACCAGGCGTCCGTCTTCGTCCACAACAGGAGCGGAACCGATCCCTTCACGGCGGAAGAGGTGGGCTGCTTCCTCCTGATCCATCGTTGCCGGGATCATGTGGATGTCTTCGAGCGAAAGATTTTCAATCTTTTCCGAGCGCTTGGCGCGGACGAGTTTGTTCAGTGGAATTTCACCGACAACATGATAGGACGGGTCGATGACAATCAGATCATAGAACTCATCGGGCAGTTCATCGGCGGCGGCGCGCAGGTAATCGATCGTTTTTCCAACAGTCCAGAATTGCGGGATCGCAACATATTCCCGCTGCATCAGACGTCCGGCGGAATCTTCCGGATAGCTCAAACCTTCTTCAAGGGCGAGGCGGTTCTTGGCCGAGAGTTTCTGAAGGACTTGTTTTTGAAACGCAGGGTCAAGGTCAACGATCATTTCCAGCGCGTCATCGGAATCAAGATCGGAAACAATGCGTGCGACCTGCACAGGCGGCATGTCAGAGAGAACGCGTTCGCGGAGTTCGGGGTCTAGATGCAGAAAAACGTAAGGATCGAGGATATCGCTGAATTTTTCGAGGAAGTCGTGCCGCGTGCCGGGGTCGAGCTTGTGGAACAAATCGGCGATATCGGCTTCGGTCAGGTCATAGAGAAGGGTCTTGAGGGTTTCGGAATCGTCTTCCTGAATGGCGACCCTGATATCGGCAATGCGCTGATCGCTCAGGGAAAAGCCTTCTTCGGCCATTTCCTCCAGCATCTCGCTCGTGCTCTCAGGCTCCCGCTCGTTGACTGAAGGTGGAGGAAGCGTATCGCTCATAGGCACCCCAGGGTAAAATTGTTATTCCGCTGCGCGTCCGTTTTGCGCCTGATCCTCTTCCCGCACCTGCGCCGCAACGCTGGCGATGGCCGAGACGTTCAATATACCACGGGCCGAGACGGATGGCGTCAAAATATAAGAAGGCTTGGAAACACCGAGCAGGATTGGACCAACCGGCACGCCTTCACCCAGAACCTTGAGAAGATTGAAGGCGATATTGGCGGATTCGAGGTTCGGCATAATCAGCAGATTCGCTTCGCCCTTCAGAACCGAGTTTGGCATGAGTTGCTTGCGGATAGGCTCGGATAGGGCCGTATCGGCATTCATCTCGCCGTCAACTTCCAGTTCCGGCGCGCGTTGTTTGATATCGATGGTGGCGGCGCGCATCTTGAACGCCGATCCGCCTTCGTGGCTGCCGAAGTTGGAGTGGGAGAGCAGGGCAACCTTGGGCGTAATACCGAAACGCTGAATTTCTTCGGCGGCCATAATGGTCATCTCGGAAATTTGTGAAATGCTTGGGTCCGGGTTCACGTGTGTGTCACAGAAGAAATAAGTTCCCTTGGGCACGATAAGGGCACGGAGAGCGGCAGCGGTTTCAACGCCGGGCTTCAGGCCGATTACGTCCTTGATATGAACCATGTGGTCGTGGAAATGACCGATGCATCCGCAAACGATGCCATCCGCCTGACCCATCTGCACCATCAATGCGCCAATGACTGTGGGCGATGTGCGGACAACCAGTTTGGCCATTGCGGGTGTTACGCCATTGCGGGCCATCAGGCTGTAATAGGTTTCCCAGTAAGATTTGTAACGTGGATCGCTTTGTGGATCGACGAGTTCAAAATCCTTGTCGATTTCCATGCGCAGGCGCAGGCGGCGAACGCGGACATCCACAACTTCGCGGCGGCCGATAACGATAGGTTTGGCCACGCCTTCATCCAGAACCATCTGCACGGCGCGCAGAACGTGGTCTTCTTCCCCTTCGCAATACACGATGCGCTTGGCATCTTTCTTGGCGCGGGCGAAAACAGGGCGCATCGCCATGGTCGAACGGGCGAAATATTGCTGGAGTTTTTCTTTGTAAGAATCCCAATCCGTAATCGGGCGGGTCGCAACGCCTGAATCGATTGCCGCTTTGGCAACGGCCATCGATACTTCGGTGATCAAACGCGGATCAAAGGGTTTTGGAATCATGTAATCCGGTCCGAACTCAAGGTTCTCACCGGCATATGTCGAAATTACTTCATCGGGTGCTTCGCGGCGTGCAATCGCGGCAATAGCCTTGACGCAAGCCTTCTTCATATCTTCGTTGATGGCCGTTGCGCCAACATCGAGCGCGCCACGGAAGATGAAGGGGAAGCACAGAACATTGTTCACCTGGTTTGGGAAGTCGGAACGGCCGGTGCAAATAATTGCATCAGGTTTCCCTTTGCGGGCCTCTTCCGGCATGATTTCCGGTGTTGGGTTCGAGAGCGCCATGATCAACGGCGCATTAGCCATCTTACTGACGTCTTCGGCATTCAAAACATTGGGACCGGACAGACCGAGGAAGAAGTCAGCGCCTTCCAGCGCATCCTGCAATGTGCGGGCATTGGTGCTATTGGCAAAGACGGCCTTATATTGATCAACTTCTTCGCGGCCTTTATAGACGACGCCCTTGCGGTCGCAGACGATGATATTGTCTTTAGGTAGGCCAAGAGAATGAAGCAAGTTCAGGCAGGCGAGGGCGGAGGCACCAGCGCCGTTAGCAACAACCTTCACATCCGTAATCTTGCGGCCTTTGAGTTCCAGCCAGTTCAGGAAGGCGGCGGAAACGATAATGGCAGTGCCGTGCTGGTCATCATGGAAGACCGGGATTTTCATCCGCTCGCGCAGGCGTTTTTCAATTTCAAAACATTCCGGTGCCTTGATGTCTTCGAGATTAATGCCGCCGAAGGATGGTTCTAGGCGGGCAACACATTCAACAAACGCATCAATGTCTGTTTCATCGACTTCAATGTCAAAGGAATCGATGTTGGCGAATTTTTTAAAGAGGAC
>CAZUYV010000029.1:0-12262 GCA_964624435.1 uncultured Micavibrio sp.
GCAACTTTGTCGCTCCCTTGCCCATGGCGGCTTCCATTTCATCAGCACGTTCAAGTACGCCGAGCGCGGCTTGGTCCCATGCATCGGCGCCAGCCTGTGTTTTTTCATCGATTGTCGCTGTGCGCTGCTCGATCTCTTCAGTCAGGGACAGGAGTTTTAAGGAACGCTCAGACAAATTCTCTGACAGGCGGTCGATATGGAATTCTGTTTTCTTGGAAATGCCGGACAGGCCTTGAATTTCCGCGCGCAGACCCATGCGGGCCTTGTGCAGGGATTTCAGAACGGCTTTCGACGCCGTAGACAGCTCGGCGGCCTGACGGACAAGTTCTTCGATGTCCTTGTGGATGACTTGCGATCTTTCTTCCGATGGGAAGATCATCGCCTGCAACTCACCGCGCAGGGCTTCGGCATACATGTGCACATCGCTGCCCCGCTGAACATAGGCGGAAATCATCCAGATGATGGCAACTGGTGCAAGAATGCCGGCGATAAACCCGCCAAGCAAATGCGGTTGTTGTGCTGCCAGTGTGCTCCATCCCATATCGGTCGTGATGTAAGACGCGCACAGACCGACCCACACGGCGGTCGCAAGAATGGCAACTACATTAAGAACATTGGCCAACGGATTGCGGCGGAATGTTTTTTTGTTGGAAGGCGTAAGCATCAGGACAGGTTCACTATCCATTTCCATGAATTCATTGGTGTTGGTTGCTTCGCTGCGCTTTGGCGCGCGGATAGAACCTTCAACAACATCGCTGGAAGGCTGCGCCGCAGAAATCCGCAAGGTTTTGAGGGCCGAACCGCTGCGGATGGCAAAGGATGTTTCCCCTTTGTCGTTCGCGCCGATATCTTCCTGGACCTTTTCCAGCTTTTCGCGGGCGTCTTCGACGGCTTTCACAGAGGCGCTGAGAGTGACGGATTGCTTCTTGACGGCGGATGTATCTGACATGCCGGACCTTTCTTAGGAATAGATAAGAAAAATGAGTTTGTTGAGTATCTTATAAAGACATGCTCAGTTTTCACTCGCAAGTTGGCTTCGCGAGTTTTCCACAGATAGAATCAGGCGGGAAAGATTGTTACCGGCACATCGGTTCGGTTGGACGTGGACCATTCTGGTAATTGGAAGCCCAGCTCCGGAATTCCCCAACGCTCATCTTGTCTACCTTGGGCAGACGCGGGGCAAAGCGTGAGCAGAAAATGTCGGGGCGCATCTGGGCGGCATCGGTCGAAACCTTGTTGGCCAGATTGGTGCGAAGATCATGCAGGGCACGTTCAGGGTTTGGGCGTCCGGCGCGGCCGTAATAATCGATCAGGACATTTTCATATCCCGAAAGGGTCGCACCATTGCGGGCCGTGATTTCCTTATATTGCTGATAGAAATTCTTCCAGCCGCGCGGTGTCATGTGCTGGCAATTAAGGGCGATAACCATAAGCTCACTATGGATACGGATCCCCTGCTCGGCTTCGGCCTCCGTCGGGCTATAGCAGGACGCATGGCCGGCGCCCGGAATGGGTACGGCCACACGATAAGGCTGTGATGCCGGTGCCTCTTGCGCGACCGCCGGGGCGGCCATCAGGAACAAGGCAAGAAACAAAGCGAATTTTTTCATCACAACCTCAGCAATTCAAATCAAGCACGGAATTGTGCCCTTACAATTCTATAAAAGCAAATGCCGGGTTTTGCCCCGGCATTTGGTATTCTTTATGACCACGCCCGCATATTGAGAGTCGCAATCTGTTTTTCTGGAGACTGGTTCAACCCGACTTTGTCCAGATCGTATTGAAGACCTGGGTAAACAAAGGCCATCGACTTCAAAGTTTGGGCAACAGCCACATTGGTTTCTAGATTGGCAGCATTGAATGATTGGCTGACCACCTCAGTATCGCTGAGGTCTGTTGTATTGAAGTTGTCGAGACTGACAGTCACGTTCATGTCAGGCGTAACAACAACTGAAATACCACGGGCGATTTCTCGTTCCATGCGATAACTTCCAGCAAGACAGGCAACAAGCGATTTACCCGGGTCAACTTCCAGATTTGTAATAGTGTGAGGAGATACCCGAATAACTGTTCCAAGCATTTGTTCCAAGTCGGACAAAAGCTTTACATTCGGCCGGGATTTAAATTCGAACGCCTTAACAACGTTTGGGTAGAGATGTGCATTTGGTGGTGTAGACATGGTATTTTTTCCTTTTTTGCTTATGATGAAAGCGCTGATAAAGCAGATGCTAGATTTACACAGCATCTGCGTATGTCATTTATCAGAACGTGCTTGGAGTCATACTTACAATCTCTGGGGCTCGACCCTGATATGAACCAGCCTCGATATGCTCAGACATTTTATCTGCAAACTCAGGCGAAACTTGTTTCATTCCATTCAGGATAGAAACAACAGCATCATCAACGTTTTTGAGGGAAACATCGATAAGATCAATTTTTTTCTGGGGTATCCATGAAGCACCGCTGCTTCCCATTTCACTGAAAACACTAGACGAAACTCTTACAATCCCTGTTTTATCGAGATTAATATCTACTGTTTTCCAGCCGACACCGTTTCTTCCCGTAGCACTGTTGAGGCGTAAGGAAACCCTACTTCCTTCTGCATCAGGTTCAGCAACGCCTGCACCAAAATATTCAGTCTTTGCGCCATACATTTCAGTCAGATGATTTCTAAGGACTGTCTCGACATTGGAGACATGGTCGGCGATGACGGGTCTTTGATAGGCGTCTGCTTGTTTTAGAACGTCTCTTAGTTTTGTCATTTTTACACCCTATGTTTTAGAGTTGGTTTGAAGGCCCGTTTATAGGGTTTCTGAAGACTTATGTCAATAAATGAAAAATGCCGAGCATAACCCGGCATTTTCTTAACTTTGGCTGATTTCAGGCCGCCGCTGGCCGCGGTTCGTCCTTCCAGACTTTCTCGTTCAGCTTGGCTTCAAAGGTTTCAGAGGCTTTTTTCATCTTCGCCAGAATGGCCACCGTGGCACGGTGCGGATCCAGGTAGGAAAAATCAACACTGATTTGGCTACCACCGGTCACACGACCGTCTTTCTCATCAACAACAGACAAGTCAATGGTGGCTACACCGTCATGAAAGGATAACTCAAACCATTCACGCCCTCTTGCCTGCATGGGTGATTTGCCTTCTTTCATATTCAACATCAATTCATGTGAATCTTTGCGTGCGATAACACCGATTTCTAAGTCATCATGACTAGCACAATAAAGCCGGATCAGACTGTCTGTGACGGACTCATAAACACTTGCTGTAAGTTCTTTGACATTCTTTGCATTCAGGCCTTCCGCCGCCTGACGGAATATGTCCTGTTGTGACATTTCTGTCATTTCTACACCCTTTGTTTTTTTATCGTTGGCGGCGTTATAAAACCGCTCTTAAATTATGTCAATGAAACAAAAGGGCCGGCGCAGTGGCCGACCCTTTCAGAATTATATTTGATTAGATATTAAAGGCTTGGCCAGGTTTAGTGGCTGGCGCCGCTGGCTTTGGTTTTTCTACCCGTGGCTCAGCCAAGCTTACATTGGTGCCCGCAACATGCTTAAAGTTTGTCATAGAAGCACTGGTTACTGCGCGTTCACCACGGTCGTTTTCACCTTCACGAAATCTCATTTTCACATTCCTCTTGGTCGTCTTGTTGGTTTGAAGGCTCTTTTATAAGTCGTATCATGTATTATGTCAATAAATATATTAGCCCTTAACCATTATATGGCCTTCCTGGCCCAAAAAACAAATGCCGGGCGAAAACCCGGCATTTGTTAATATTTTAGGGAGTTGGCGTCTTTAGAGCACTATTCACCATAGCACTGAACACATCCGATTTTCTCATTTCTTCCTCTGGATCCAGATGCTCGATCGTTTCGAGACCGGGGCCAGTGCGGCGGAAGGCTGTAGAGGTACTTACATATGTCACGCTTGATACTTTGTTGCCAAAACGATCTTCTACAGAACCGTCTGCCAACGTGTAGATTTTGAACATCATTATTGTACACTCCTCTTTAGAAGGTTGGTTTGAAGGCTCGTTTATAGACAGTTTTGGTCAGTTATGCCAAATAAATCGTAAGGCCGGATTTCCTTGATGAATTTCCCCAACCATGATTAATAAACCGCCATGAGCACGGAACAAAAGAAGCTGTTTATCAAAACTTGGGGCTGTCAGATGAATGTCTATGACAGTCGCCGCATGGCCGATATCCTGGCCCCGCTTGGCTATGCCGCCACGGAAAACGCCGAGGATGCCGATATGGTGATCCTCAACACCTGCCATATCCGTGAAAAGGCGACCGACAAGGTTTTTTCTGAAATTGGCCGCCTGCGCGATATGAAGGAAGAACGCGCCGCCGAAGGCAAGAAAACCATCATTGCCGTTGCCGGATGCGTGGCACAGGCCGAAGGTGATTTCATCATGGAACGCGCCCCATCGGTCGATATGGTGTTTGGCCCGCAGGCCTATCACGAACTACCCGAAATGATGCTCCGCGCCGGTGTTGAGCGTGTTGTGAACACGGACCTCGCGACAGAATCCAAATTCGATATGCTGCCCGGCGCCGAAGTCACCAACACTGGCCCGTCTGCATTTCTGTCCGTGCAGGAAGGTTGCGATAAATTCTGCACTTTCTGCGTTGTGCCTTATACACGCGGTGCCGAAAGCTCTCGCCGCGTTGCCGATGTCCTCGATGAAGCGAAAAAGCATATCGATCATGGTGTGAAAGAATTCATTCTATTGGGTCAGAACGTCAATGCGTATCATGGCCTGCATAGCGATGGCAGCATCTGGGGCCTCGCCCGTCTAATCGAAGAACTGGCAACGATGAATGGCGTTGAACGCATTCGTTACATGACATCGCACCCACGCGACATGGAAGATGACCTCATCACCGCACACCGCGATATTCCAAAATTGATGCCTTATTTGCACCTGCCCGTGCAGAGTGGATCAAACCGCATCTTAAAAGCGATGAACAGAAAACACGAAGCCGATTTGTATCGCGACATTATTGCGAATGTCCGTAAAGGTCGCCCCGATATCGCGCTGTCTTCTGACTTTATCGTCGGTTTCCCTGGCGAAACCGAAGAAGATTTTGAAGACACAATGCAGCTGGTCCGCGATATCGGCTACCAAAGCGCCTATTCGTTTAAATATTCGGCGCGTCCCGGAACTCCCGCCGCCGCTATTCAGGCGGCCCAAATCACGGAACCCGTGAAGCATGAACGCCTCCTGAGGTTGCAATCCCTGCTCAACAGCCAGTTCGAAGACTTCAACCGTAAAACGCTGGGCCTGACCCTGCCCGTCCTGTTTGAACGGCCGGGCGGCAAAACCGGCCAATTGCAGGGCCGCACGCCCTATAATCAGTCGATCAACGTCCCTGCCATGGAACGTTTAATCGGCCAAATCGTTGACGTTAAGGTGGTTTCTGCCTCTTCCTCCGCGCTACGCGGTGAGATTGAAACCGTTGAAATAATTGCTAAATCCGCCTGATTTTATGCTATACTGGATGTAATCCAACAAAACGAGGCAAAGCCATCACAAAAGACAGCGAAAAAAGGGTTTCCCTGACATTTGATGACAACAGTCTGATCCCCCTGCTTTTTGGGGAACACAATGCCCACCTCCAATATCTCGAAAACGTGCTCGACGTGGATATCGCGTCGCGTGGCAATGCCGTTTCGATCAAAGGGCCGTCCAAGGCCATGCAGTCGGCCGAAATCGTGCTCGATATGATGTGGAACCGCCTCCTGAAAAACCAAGATGTCACTATCAGCGACTTTGATGCCGCTCTGCGCTTTGTGAAGGGCGAGCCGAAACCCGGAGGCGACCTTACACCCCTGGCTGTTCGCGAAAATTTCCTCGATGAAAAGGCCGGGATCAAAGGCAGCGGCAACCGCATCGTCACCGCCCGCACACCCAATCAAGCGCTCTATATCGATGCCATGCGCAAAAACGACATGGTGTTCGGCATTGGCCCCGCCGGTACAGGAAAAACATTCCTCGCCGTCGCCGCCGCCGTTGAAATGTACCGCGAAGGCGCAGTTGAACGCCTAGTCTTTACGCGCCCCGCTGTGGAGGCTGGCGAACGTCTCGGATTCCTGCCCGGCGATATGCTTGAAAAAATTGATCCGTATCTACGCCCGATCTATGACTCCTTGCGCGAACTGATGCCATCAGAAACGGTGCAGAAGAAAATCGCGAGCGGAGACATCGAGATTGCCCCCCTCGCCTTTATGCGTGGCCGCACATTGAAGAATGCATTTGTCGTCCTTGATGAAGCGCAGAACACAACGGCGATGCAGATGAAAATGTTCCTGACCCGTATGGGCCAAGGCACGCGCATGGTTATCAATGGTGACCCTACGCAGGTTGATCTACCCAAGGGGACAACATCCGGGCTTCAGGATGCGATTAATATTCTCAGCAACGTCGAAGAAGTTTCGATGATCCACTTTAACACCGAGGATGTAGTCCGCCACAAACTGGCCGGCAAAATTATCTCCGCCTACGAAAAACATGACAAACGCAACGACTAAACCTGAAATCGACGTTTCTGTTCCAGAACCGGAATGGGCCGCATCGTTTCTCGATGTGGAAACTATCGCACATGATGTGATGGCATTGACACTCGACATGGCATCACGTCCGAAAAAATTGCGTGACCGTTCTGTGGAGGCGTCAATCGTTCTGGCCAATGATGATCTGGTTCAGGTGTTGAACCGTGAATATCGCGGCAAGGATAAACCAACCAATGTTCTGAGCTTCGCCAGCCTTGATGGTGACGACCCTATTCCACCGGAAGGCCCGGTTCACATCGGCGACCTAATCCTCGCTTACCAGACGATTGATGTGGAAGCCAAGGAACAGGGCAAGTTCTTCAAAGATCATTTCATCCATCTTATTGTCCATGGGACCTTGCATCTTCTGGGGTACGATCATATGACGGATGATGAGGCCAATATCATGGAATCAACGGAAATCAGGATATTAGAGAAGATGAATATTCAAAATCCTTACACAGAAACAAACTTTGTGCCATAATCGGCTAACCATGTTGAGTGAAATGTCAGACGACGAACCAGACCCGCGCAGCGGCGCGCAAAATAAGATTTCCGCACAGCAATCCCCTACGCAGGATAGTCCCGGCAAGTCCGGCCCTGTCGCATGGTTTAAAGGCCTGATCAAAGGCAAAGCCAGCAATTCCAATACATTGCGCGAAGCGCTCGAAGACTATATCGAAGACATCGAGGAAAGCAGCGATGAATCCTCCATCGACACGCACCACGAACTCGTTACCAATGTTCTTCAGACCCACGAAAAGTCCGTTCATGACGTGATGATCCCGCGGGCTGATATCATCGCCATCGATATTGACGCGTCCTATGACGAACTAAAATTCCTTTTGATTGAAAATCAGTTCAGTCGCATCCCGGTTTATCGCGACACGCTCGATGGCGTTGTCGGCGCAATCCATATCAAGGATGTTCTTGCCAAGCTGCTGACAGATGAGAATGTCGTCATTTCCGATATGGTTCGCGACATCGAAATTGTTTCTCCTTCCATGCCCGTGCTCGACCTGCTGCACATGATGCGTCAGGACAGAAAGCATATGGCGCTTGTGATGGATGAATTCGGCGGTATCGATGGGCTTGTCACCATCAACGACCTGATCGAAGTGATCGTTGGCGAAATCGATGATGAATTCGATGAAGAAGACCAGCCGCATGTTGTCGAAAAACAGGATGGCAGCCTGATCGTCGATGGCCGCATGGATATCGATGAATTTGAAGAACGCTATGGCCGCATCCTGACCGCCGAACAACGCGAAGATGTCGATACACTGGGTGGCCTGGCCCTAAGCGTTGCCGGGCGGGTTCCGGCCCGTGGCGAAATTCTCCGCCATGATTCCGGCATGGCGATTGAAGTCATGGACGCCGATCGGTCCCGGGTCAATCGCCTGCGACTGCGCAACCTGCCGCCCCGTATTTCTGGGGATGAAGTCTAACCGCCATATTTCCGCCGTTTGTTAGGGATAGTTTGCCGGTGTCTTTTCCAGTATGATCCGCGCCCATGAAACACCCTTTTGTCCGTAAAATTGCCTTTTGCGCCCTTGCCGTTCTGATCGGCTGCATCACCGCTTTTGCCATGCCGCCGGCATCGCTGTGGCCGCTTATGATCGTCGGCATTGCCGCCCTTTACTGGCTGTATAGTCGTACCGAAACGCCGCTTCAGGCTTTCGCCGCCGGCTTCTTCTTTGCCATCGGTTATTTCGTTACGGGGCTCTGGTGGATCGGCAATGCGCTGCTCATCGAAGGCAACGAATTCGCCTGGGTCTGGCCCATCTCTGTCATCGGCCTTCCAACCTTGCTGGCGCTCTTTACCGCAACTTATCTCGCTATCACCCGCCTGACCTCAAAACCGAAAACGCTCAGCGGCGTTCTCACATTTGCGTTCTTTCTGACCGTGTCCGAATGGACCCGGGGTCATGCCTTCACCGGGTTCCCGTGGAACCTCTATGGTTACACATGGGCCGATTATTTACCCATGGCACAGGGTTTCTTTATCTTCGGCTCCTTTGGAATGACCTTCCTGACCTTGGTCTGGGCCACTTCGTTTGGGTATGCGGCAATACGAAATGACCTGCCTTGGAAACAACGGCTTGCCCCGCTTGTCCTTGTTGTTGTGACAATGGCGGCCTTGTATGGCTGGGGCGTAAATCGCCTAGAAAACAATCCCACCAAATACAATCACGATGCTGGCGTTATCGTTGCACAACCGAATATCCCGCAAACGATGAAATGGGATCCGGAAGCGACGCAGGATAACTTCCTCAAGATCACGGCGCTATCGATTGGTGCGCAGTTTGGCCCGATTATGCCGCGCTCTGTCTTTGTTGTCTGGCCGGAAACGGCTATCTCACCGTCTGTTTACATGCAGCGGGAAAATGTGGATCGCATGCAGGCGATGTTGCGCAGCTATAAAAACATGGACGCATATCTCATCACCGGGATACTGCACCGCGATGACAGCAAGGATCCGCCGACATTCTCAAATAGCATCGCATTCTTGAACAATTCCATGACAACGCTGGAGCTTTATAGCAAATTCCATCTAGTACCGTTTGGCGAATTTATTCCGCTGCAAAAATATATTCCCCTCAAACCTGTCGCAGCGTTCAACGGCTTTGAACGCGGCACGGGCGCTACCACAATCACACGCGCCAATGTCCCCCCTTTCAGTCCGCTAGTTTGCTATGAGGTCATCTTTCCCGACGATGTTGTATCCAAATACAGCGACGTACGTCCGCAATGGATCGTCAATGTCACCAACGATGGGTGGTATGGCAAGAGCGCGGGCCCCTATCAACACTTCGCCCAAACTCGTCTTCGTGCAATTGAAGAAGGCCTTCCGGTAGTACGCTCCGCTAACACGGGAATCTCCGGCATCATTGATTCGTATGGCCGGGTGATCGACAGCGCCGAGTTGGATCAGGAAGCCTCCATCGTATCTTTGCTGCCCCGCACAGCCAATAAAACAAACCCTTTTTGGCCTTGGGCCCTTCAGCCACTTCTCTTTTTTATAAGTTTGGCTTTGATGTTTGCGGCGCTTAAGGCCCTTGTCCCCAGAAAATAAGCCGCTATCTATTCTTAAGGCTATACAAGAAAATCAATTCTTGCATACAAAAGTAGGCGTGGTACGCTCTCGCAAGTTTATGAATATTCGGTGACTGCGCATATTTACAACACGCTTAAAGTGAATGAGTTCTAATGGCTGCTATCTTGAAAGTTAAAAAAGACAAATCCGCCCCCCCTCGTAAAAAAGGCAAGGCGAATTCAATTGATGAGTATGTGGGAACGCAACTCCGTCAGCGTCGTTCACTTTTGGGATTGAGCCAGGAACGTCTGGCCGAACAGGTCGGGATTACATTCCAGCAAATTCAAAAATATGAGAACGGCGCCAACCGCGTAAGCGCCAGCCGCCTGTATGAGTTCAGCAAGGTTCTCGATATTCCCGTTGGTTTCTTCTTTGAAAATTATGGCGGGGCCGTAATTAGTATGACGACTGGTTTTGCTGAAAACGACCAAGCCGCTTTTGAAGGTCCTGAGGACATTATGAAGCGCAAGGAAACGCTTGAACTTATCCGCGTGTATTATTCGATCGAAAGCCCGAAACTGCGCAAAGATCTGTTCAAACTGGTCAAATCCATGGCAGAAAACCTAAAAAATCAGGACGAATGATCGCTTGATCACCCCTTCCCAAAAGGTTAGTCTGGCGCTTTATAACGCTAGAACATTTCAGGATTGCTATGCCCAAACCATCACTTGCCCCCCAAAGCGAGGCCGCTTTGCAGGATTACATCTTCACCAGTGAATCCGTATCCGAAGGCCACCCGGACAAGGTCTGCGACCAGATCTCCGATGCCATTGTCGATAAATTCCTTTCTGAAGATCCTTATGCCCGCACTGCCGTTGAAACAGTGGCCACTACCAACTATGTCGGCCTGATCGGTGAAGTCCGTGGCCCTGCCTCCATCACAAAAGAAGTGATGAGCGAAATCGCCCGTGGCGTTGTCAAGAAGATAGGCTACGAACAGGATGACTTCCACTGGAACAAAATCCAGATTGATTGCCGCATTCACCCGCAATCCGTTGATATCGCGCAAGGCGTTGATGCTTCGGGCAGCAAGGATGAAGGCGCTGGCGACCAAGGGATTATGTTTGGCTATGCTTGCCGCGAAACCGAAGATTTGATGCCTGCCGCTATTCATTACAGTCACGAAGTGTTGCGCCTGCTTGCCGAAGATCGTCACAAAGGCATCCTCAGCAAGCTTGGCCCCGATGCAAAATCCCAGATATCCTTGGAATATCGTGACGGCCAGCCTGTCCGCGCCACCTCTGTTGTGCTCTCGACCCAGCATGATGAAGGCGTCTCGCAGCAGGATGTCCGCGACATAGTCATTCCCTATATCAAGCGCGTTCTGCCCGATGGCTGGATGCCCGCTGAAAATGAACTTTACATCAATCCTACTGGCCGCTTTGTCATTGGCGGACCTGTCGGCGATTCCGGTTTGACGGGCCGTAAGATCATTGTTGATACCTATGGCGGCTCCTGCCCGCATGGCGGCGGTGCGTTCTCCGGCAAAGACCCAACAAAGGTTGACCGCTCGGCCGCCTACGCCACGCGTTACGTTGCCAAGAATATCGTGGCCGCTGGTTATGCCGATAAATGCACGTTGCAGGTGTCGTACGCGATTGGTGTTTCCAAACCGATCTCCCTCTACGTCAACACGCATGGCACAGGCACGGTTGATGAAGCGGCAATCGCCTCCGCGATTGGCAAAGTAATCAACCTGTCACCACGCGGTATCCGCGAACATTTGCAATTGAACCGTCCGATTTACGGACGTACGGCAGCTTACGGACACTTTGGCCGCAAACCGGAAGCCGATGGCGGTTTCAGCTGGGAAAAACTCGATCTCGTCAAACCTCTGCAGGATATATTGGGATGACCGCACTAACAGCAACAGGAAAAGAACGCGATGAACTTCGCCACACTTTCTTTGAACAGGTAAAGCCGGAACTATCGGCAGTTTTATCAAATCTTGGGTTCGATTCCAGTGATGAGGCGATGGAGGATTTTTTCAATCATCTGACCGCTTTAAACGATCTCCCGCTGGATGCTGCGATGCGCGCTGTTATGGAGTTAAAGGACATTGAACGCTGTACCGATCCCAATGATATTGAAGTGGTTGTGGAAGAAAGACGTGATTATTTTTTCAAACAACTCCATCTGAGAAAACACCCCGCTCCGACTTTCTAATTTATGGCTAAAATTCCAAATTCATTCACAGACATTGCACGCCGCCGCGTTTTTGGACGCAGGCTGGGCCGCCCTTTGGGCCCGACACGCCAAGGCCTGCTGGACACGCTCTTGCCCGTCATCAGCATTCCCGAAGACATCGTTACCCAGCAACGTGATATGAATTTTGACGCGCTGTTCAGCAAGCCTGCCCCGGTCGTTTTTGAAATCGGCTTTGGCAATGGCGAACATTTAAAGGCGATGATGGTTGGCCGCCCGGATCGCAATTACATCGGCGCAGAACCCTTCATCAACGGCATGTCCGCCTTCCTGCGCGATATCGCTGATATCGACCACGGCAATGTCCGGGTCTGGATGGATGATGCGATCACACTCATCCGTTCCATGCCGGATGAAAGCCTCGATGCCATTTATATCCTGAACCCCGATCCATGGCC
>CAZUYV010000030.1:0-12246 GCA_964624435.1 uncultured Micavibrio sp.
CTTGAGGATTGCACCTTCACCCGCCAACTCCATCTGTTCGATCATCAATTGATATTTCGAATTCTTGGGATAGGTGGTCATTTTGCCGGTGATAATGACATCAAGACCGTCTTCAGGTTTTACCGCAAGACGGGGCAGCTGGCTTTTCCAGCACACAATACTGACGCAGGCATTCTCATCTTTGAATTCTCCGTACAGATGACCGGACCCGACAACCTTGACCGCACTTAATTCGCCGCGGACGCGGACGCGACCATAGGTTTCTTCCAATGTTCTTTTTAGGGAAAAGGCAAGCTCAGACACGCTCATTTCCGGAACGTTGCTGCGCACCTTGTTGTTGGCAGCTTGTGCTGCGCTGAAGAGATCGTCTGTTGCCATGATTTATGATAGTATAGATTGAAAGCGAAAAAGCCAACCGCCAAGGAATCGCAGAATACGATGCCGCACGACCTTTCCCAATATCTCGCAAAGCCCGAGAAAGACTGCGTATCCACGCTGATTGCAGCGCTGGAATGGGATGGCGCGCGGGCGCAAAGGATTGCCACCCGGACGGTGGAAACCATTACGGCCATGCGGGCAGCCAAACGACAATCCGGCAGCATCGAAAACTTTTTTCAAACCTATGGACTCAATACGCAAGAAGGCATCGCTTTGATGTGCCTTGCCGAGGCGTTGTTGCGCATTCCCGATGCCGGGACCGCCAATGCCCTGATCCGCGACAAGGTCGCAGGGACCAAATGGATCAAGGACCAGATGGAATCGCAGGACTGGATGATGCGGATGGCGGGATTTGGACTGGATGCCAGCCGTTCAACGCTCGATGGTCCGCTTGGCAAACTGGGGGAGCCCATCATTCGCGCCGCCATGATGCAGGGAATGAAAATCCTCGGCGGGCAATTTGTGATCGGTCAGGATATTGAAGAGGCGCTCAAAAATGCTGCGACCCTTGAAAAAGAAAAAGGGTATCTTTTTTCCTATGACATGCTGGGCGAAGGTGCCCGTACCAACGATGATGCGCAGCGTTATTTCGAACAATATGCCGAGGCGATTGAAGAGATTGGCAAGAACAGGTTGCGCCGCGATGGCTTGCGCCCCGGAATCTCGGTCAAATTATCGGCACTGCACCCGCGTTATTCCTATGCGCAAGAGGCTGTGTGTGTTCCGACCCTGACCAACAAGCTTCAGGCGCTGTGCCGTCAAGCCGCCAACCATAATATCTGTTTGACCGTAGATGCCGAAGAAGTTGATCGTCTTGAAACATCACTCAAGATTATTCGCCATGTGGTGGAAGATATTACGCTTACAGGCTGGGATGGATTTGGGGTCGTCGTACAGGCCTATGGTAAGCGTTGCCTGCCGCTCGTCGAGAACCTGATTGAACTGGCGAAGGAAACGCACAAACATATCCAGATCCGTCTTGTAAAAGGTGCGTACTGGGACACCGAGATCAAACGGGCGCAGGTCAAGGGCCTTGATGATTACCCGGTTTTTACCCGCAAGAATCACACTGATTTATCCTATCTTGCTTGCGCACAAAAATTGCTGGCGGCGCGGGCACATGTCTATCCAATGTTTGGCACCCACAATGCTTATACGGTGCAGGCAATTGCTGATATGGCGGTGGACTGCAAGGGGTTTGAATTTCAGCGCCTGTTTGGTATGGGCGAGGCGTTGTATGATTATGTGCTTACTGAAGAAAAACTACCGGTGCGAATTTATGCTCCCGTCGGTGTGCACAAGGATTTACTGCCTTACCTCGTCCGTCGTTTGCTTGAAAATGGTGCGAATTCTTCCTTCGTCAACAAGGTCTTTGATACGACTATCGAACCGGCCATGCTGGCAACAGACCCGGTCGAATATGCGCTGGTGCGCGGCGGCATACCGCATTTATCCATTCCACTACCACAGGATATTTTTGGGGATCGCAAAAATTCGCAAGGGATCGATCTTGATGATGCCCTCACACAAAAAGATTTACTGCAACGGATGGAGGCGGATTATGAACGCCGCGATGTGTTTGCCACATCGATGATCGGTGGTCAGTTTGATAAATCCGGCAACTGGAGCGATATTAAAAACCCAGCGGATTTAAGCGAGATTGTCGGCACTGCCTATTCCGCCAATGAACAGGTCGTAGAACGTGCCTTCGTGGCGGCTAAGGAAGGTTTCGCCGCATGGTCGAAAATGCCTGTCGCTGATCGAGCCACTATCCTTAACAATATTGCTGATCTGTATGAGAAAAAGGCACCACTGCTAATGGCGCTCTGTGTCCGCGAAGCCGGGAAGACATTGGCCGATGCGTTGGGCGAGGTGCGGGAGGCGGTGGATTATTGCCGATATTATGCCGCCTTGGGCGCAACTGACTTCGATGAGAAGGGTAACATTCTGCAATCCTATACTGGTGAGAGCAACCGCCTTGTCCTGCAAGGTCGCGGTGTATTCGCGTGTATTTCGCCATGGAATTTTCCGCTCGCCATTTTCACGGGGCAGATTGTTGCCGCCCTGATGGCCGGAAATTCTGTTGTCGCGAAACCTGCCGAACAAACCCCATTGATCGCTATGACGGCTGTGGGCCTGATGTATAATGCGGGTATTCCTGTCAAAGCACTCAACCTTGTCGTCGGTGATGGGCGCGTGGGTGAAATGATTGTAGGTCACAAGGATGTCGCGGGGGTGGCCTTTACAGGTTCTACCAACGCTGCGTGGTCGATCAACCGCGCGCTAGCGGCAAAGAATGGTCCGATCGTTCCGCTGATTGCCGAAACTGGTGGTCAAAATGCCATGATTGCAGATTCGTCGTCACTGCTCGAACAGGTGGTGGATGATGCAATCCTTAGTGCGTTTGGTTCTGCTGGGCAGCGCTGTTCTGCTGCGCGCGTTTTATTTGTGCAGGATGTCGTCGCTGATAAAACTATTGAGATGCTAAAAGGTGCGATGGCAGAACTGAAAGTCGGTAATCCCCAGCTTTATTCTACCGATGTCGGGCCCGTGATTGATGAGGAAGCACTATCCACCCTGCAACGTCACCGAACGGCACTGGATGGGATTGGTAAGTTAATCGCGCAGGTTCCGCTTTCTGATGAACTTAAAAAGCACGGCCATTATTTCGCCCCTGTTGCCTATGAAATTGACGATATAGCGCAATTGAAGACGGAAGTGTTCGGCCCCATTCTTCATGTCATTCGCTTCAGTGCCAACGAGCTTGAGACAATCCTGAAAAACATCAACGACACGGGTTACGGCCTTACCTTTGGTATCCATACACGGATTGATGAGGTTGCACAGAAGGCCGCGCAAGCTGTTACGGCGGGGAATGTTTATGTGAACCGTTCCATCATCGGCGCGGTCGTGGGTGTTCAGCCCTTTGGTGGCAATGGCCTATCCGGGACAGGACCGAAGGCCGGGGGCCCGCATTACCTGCACCGTTTTGCCATTGAAAAGACGATTAGCATTAATACAACCGCTGCCGGGGGCAATGCGTCCCTTGTCATGCTGGAAGAATAACGGCTATAGTCCCCCCGATATTTCTTAGGAGTTGATGATGAAGATCCTTCTGGTCGGCGGCGGTGGCCGCGAACATGCCTTGGCGTGGAAACTGGCGCAAAGCCCGCTGATGGGTGAATTTTTCTGCGCCCCCGGCAATCCCGGTATCGCCGATATAGCGGAATGCGTTTCCATCGCGGTGGATGATGTTGAGACGCTCGCCAAGTTTGCCGTAGAGAAAAAAATTGATCTTGTGATGGCAGGTGGTGAAGTATCTTTGGTCGCGGGACTGCATGACCGTATGAAGGTTGAGGGCATTCCTGTTTTTGGCCCAACGCAAAGCGCGGCCCGACTTGAAGGATCAAAGGGCTTTACCAAAGATCTTTGTAAAAAATATGGTATGCCAACGGCGGCGTATGATCGTTTCACCGATGTGACGAAGGCCGAAGAATTTATCCGTAAGACAGGCGCACCTATTGTCATCAAGGCCGATGGTCTTGCGGCAGGTAAAGGCGTAATTATCGCGCAGACGATTGAGGAAGCCATTGAGGCTGCCCAAGATATGCTCTCTGGGAATTCCTTCGGTTCTTCCGGCGCATCCATCGTTGTCGAAGAATTTATGGATGGCGAGGAGCTGAGCTTCTTTGCCCTCAGCGACGGAAAAACCGTTCTGCCATTTGCGTCTGCACAGGATCATAAACGGGTGGGCGATGGCGATGTCGGCCCCAATACAGGTGGTATGGGTGCTTATTCTCCTGCACACCTGCTTACTGATGATCTGCAACAAAAAATCATGGACCGGATTATCTTCCCTACCGTCGGTGGCATGCAAAAAGAAGGTTGCCCGTTCCAGGGTGTGTTCTTTGCCGGTATCATGGTTGTAAAGAACGATCCTTTCCTCATTGAATATAATGCACGCTTTGGAGACCCCGAAACACAAGTGATGTTGATGCGCATGCAAGATGATTTGTTGCCAATTCTATTCGCCTGCGCGACAGGCAAGCTGGATACTATTCCGGCATTATCTTTTTCGAATGATACAGCGCTTACCGTTGTTATGGCGGCTAAGGGCTATCCCGCATCCTACGCCAAGGGCGGAAAAATTTCCGGCCTTGATAAGGCCGAAGAAACAGGGGCCAAAGTCTTCCATGCCGGGACATCGCGCAATGATGCTGGTGACCTGATAGCAAGCGGCGGCCGTGTTCTCAACGTCACGGCTTTGGGTTGCGATGTTGAAGAAGCGCAGCACAAAGCCTATGCAGCCGTCGATAAAATTGACTGGGCGGAAGGGTTCTGTCGCCGTGATATCGGCTGGCGTGCAGTCAAGGCCGCAAAAGCCGCCTAGCGTCTCGCTGCAAAAAAATCTTTCAGGATAGCGCCGGATTCATCGGCCATAGGGCCATGCTCCACGATAATCTTGTGGTGGCAGGTTGATTGCTCATAAAATTTTCCGCCGTGAAGAACGCCGCCGCCTTTTGGGTCGGGGGCCGCGAACACAAGCCTGCGAATTCTTGCAAAGGCAATGGCTGCCGTGCACATCGCGCAGGGCTCCAGCGTTACATATAAATCATGGTCTGGAATACGCTGCGCACCGACACGTTCGCATTGTTCACGGATAACGAGGATTTCGGCATGGGCGGTGGGATCGGACCGCGTAATGGTCTGGTTGGCGGCGCGGGCAACGATTTCACCGGTCTTAATATTTACCAAAACCGCACCAATCGGCACTTCGCCAAGGGTAGCGGCCTTTTTCGCCTCTTCCATTGCGGCGCTCATATAGCTATGGTCTTGACCAGATATCATAGGATTTTAGTAATGGAAAAAGACGAGGAAAGCAAAGGGGAACGGATCGCCAAGGTCATGGCAAGGGCCGGATTATGCTCCCGCCGCGACGCCGAGAAGTGGATCGAGGTTGGCCGCGTCAAGGTGAACGGTAAGGTTTTAACCTCCCCCGCGCTGGCCGTGACTCCATCCGATAAGATCGAGGTGGATGGTGAACCCCTGCAGAAGGCTGAAAAAACACGGCTGTTCCTTTACCACAAACCCGAAGGCCTTGTGACGACCAATAGAGATGAGAAGGGCCGCCAGACCATTTTCGATGCGCTGCCCAAAGAGATTGGCCGTGTGGTAACGGTGGGTCGCCTCGATCTCACTACCGAAGGTTTGCTGCTTCTCACCAACGATGGTGAGCTATCCCGTTATCTAGAATTACCTGCGACAGGTTGGGTGCGCAAATACCGGGTCCGTGCCCATGGTCGCGTCACGCAGGATCGCCTCGATAGGTTGAAAGATGGAATGCGCTGGCAAGGTGTAAAATATGGCCCTATCGAGGCCGTGCTGGAAACATCACAGGGCTCCAACTCTTGGATCGAAGTTTCCCTTACCGAAGGCAAGAACCGCGAAGTGCGGAATGTGATGGAGGCGTTGGGGCTGCAGGTGAACAGGCTGATCCGTTTGTCCTATGGTCCTTATCAGCTTGGCCAGATGCCAAAAGGCGCGGTGCTGGAAATCAAGCACCAGCAATTGCGCGAACAGATCAAAGGCTTCTTCAAGAAATGAGGATTACCGGCGGCGAGTTTGGAGGACGTATTCTGGAGGCACCGAAGGGCCGCGATATTCGGCCAACATCGGACAAAGTCCGCCTCGCCATTTTCAACATGTTGAACAATCGTGGGTTGGTGGATGATGCCATTGTCATCGATGCGTTCTGCGGTACCGGGGCTTTGGGGATTGAGGCATTGTCATGGGGTGCGCGCAGCTGCCTGTTTATTGATAAAAGCCGCGATTCACTGGAACTTGCCAAACGCAACTGCACCACATTGAAAATTAAAGATGCAGAATTTTTGTTGAAGGATTCTGCAAAGCTTAGCCCAAGGCCGGAATCGGCCCGACCTGCGGACCTTGTGTTTTTGGACCCGCCATACCGATTGGGGCTTGTGGCTCAATCACTGGAATCACTGCACCAAAATGGGTGGCTATCCCAAACTCGGCATTCAATTCTGTGCGAGACCGAGATCCAAGCTGATCCGGATGTGCTAGCGCAAGCGGGATATGACATTGTCGTGATGAAAGACTATGGTGATACCCGCGTGGTGCTGGCGCAAAAGTAAAGTGATCCGCCAGTTCGGCAAGGCTTTCATGAATGGTGACATAATTTTCTTCGCTGGTGAAATTATCCAGCTCTGCCTTCACAACGGACAGGCCATATTTAAAACGCGGTGACGCATAGCGCGTTAATAAGCTGACGGTACGTTCATCGTGATCCGCGCCTTTTTTGAACCACGCTGCATGCATGCCGGCCTGAAGGCCTGTGATAACATCCTTATAACTATCGCCGATCATTAGCGCATTTTCAGGCGCAACACCAAAATCTTCTAAAATTGCCAGCGCGCGTGCGGGGTTGGGCTTCCATCCTTTGGGATCGGAACCAAGAATCATTCTTTCTTTTGCAGCAAGCCTGTAATTTTTAGGCACGTCCCATAATAAATGGCTGTCGCATTCAATACTGGGCATAACATAATAGGCATCGAACAAGCCGAGGCTTTCCATCGGATTGATGTTTTCATTCAGGGCGCAGAAATAATTCCGGCGAGGAACGGCGGGCGCATCGGAATCGGTCAAGATGGCGGTGGCGGTACTTTGCGCACGAATGTGGCGGATGGCGTTGATGGTGCCATCGTAATACCGCGTCTGCTCTCTCCATTCATTCCAGAAATCATCGCGTATGGCGCGCAGCGTACTGTTCTTGTTTTCATCCATCTCGCAGAAAAGATTTTCGCTCTTCCTTAAAAAATGAATCAGGCTACCGTAATCGTTGAAACGATACTGGCCGGGCGCGTCATGCTGAATGATGTGTCTTAATTTTTCGGGGTCTGCACCCGTGGTTTCGATTACGCGGGTAAGTGCGGGCTCGATTCCTGTCCAAGGCTTATAGGCGTGCCAGATTGTGTCGTCGGCATCGAATAAAACCAGTTTGATGACAGGTCGGTCGCTCATGTCGTTTTCATAATGAAAAGAAGCAGGTTGTGCAAGAATTATTACATGCGAAACTGGGTGTCTATGGATTTCTGCCATCTTCGGATGGCACTTTTCAACTAGGCTTTGAAAGCGTATCAAGAATTATGGTCTATGTTTTCGGCATTGCTGGTTTTGTTCTGGGGTTTTTGGGCGGTTTGTTTGTCATCAACCTGTTCCTAAAAAACTTTTCTCGCCGCGAACTTTTGACCGACAAATCTCTGCGCTGGACCTATGGTCTTGCGGTCTGGGTTTTTGCCGGGCTGGGATCATGGGCCGGGGTGTGGCTCTATGAACGCTCGTTTCTCTGAGATACAATAAACGCGCGAGAAGGAGCCCGCCATGCCCATAGCCAACACCGATGACGAATACGGAATTGTTCAAAAGATTCTGCACTGGGTGATTGCAGCTTTGATCCTCTGGCTCATTCCTGTCGGGTTGAATATGGGTTCGATTCCAAACTCACCTTTCAAATTCGAAATTTATGCCATGCATAAATCATTCGGCCTTGTTGTATTCTTCCTTGGGCTTTTGCGTTTGGTCTGGCGTTTCTTCTCCCCTGTTCCCGATCACCTTGAAACACACAAGCCATGGGAAACGGCGCTCGCCAGTGCCGCGCATTTCTGGCTCTATGTCTGTATCATCGGCATGCCGCTCACAGGCTGGCTGATGTCATCAGCCGGGGAGTTCCCGGTGCCGTTCTTCGGCTACCAAATGCCTTACTTGATCGGCAAGGATGAACATCTCAGTGAGCTGTTTTTTCAGGCGCATTCTATTCTTGGGTACACGCTGCTCTTCGTGCTTTGCCTTCATATGGCAGGTGCGCTGAAACATCATGTCATCGACAAGGATGAAACCCTAAAACGGATGAGTTGGAAAAAGGCAGGCTGGGGGCTCGTTGTTGCCATTGTGCTTTATGCGGGCGCTTCCTATGCTCTTTCGGCGGGATCTTTCGTACAGGAAATTCTCAATCCGGAAGCAGGGGAAAGTGAAACAGCAGAAACATCGTCTGCAGCGGTGCCGGCCAATGTAGATACATCCAATCTTGGTGAAAATGGCTGGGCAATTGTCCCGGCGCAGAGCAAACTGACCTTCAAGGCTATGCTGTACAATGCCGAATTCGAAGGCGTCTTCAATGATTTTGGCGGCACCATCCGTTTTAATTCGGACGACCTTGCGAATTCTTCCGCTGATATCCGCATCGGTATGAAGGATATCACAACGGGTGATGCCGACCGCGATTCGAATATCAAAGGCGAAGACTGGTTTGATTCTGACAATCATCCGGACGCTACCTTCAAAACCATGCAGTTTGAAAGGGCAGAAGAGGGCAAATATATAGCCATCGGCAATCTGACCATCCGGGGCGTCACCATGCCGGTCTCTCTGCCCTTCACCCTCGACATTCAGGGTGACACGGCGAAGATGAGCGGTGAAGTTAGCCTCAATCGCCTTGATTTCCGCGTTGGCACGGGCCAGTGGGAAGATGAGAAAACTGTAGGCCATACCGTGAAGGTTAAAATCGATCTCACGGCCTTCAGTTCTAATGGAAAAACTGATAGTCAATATCGAGTACGGGACGAAAGTGGTCAGGGTAACGTCGAACCCTGAATGTTTTTGTCTCTGTTCTTTATGATTTCAATAAGGTAGGATCATTCTCATAATGAGAACCCTCTACCATGTCTGGCTTCACCCTTTTTCGCGGAAAGTGCGCCTCGCACTCGCCGAAAAGCGGCTGGAATTCGATCTGCAGGTAGAAAAAATATGGGAACGCCGCACCGCTTTCCTGGCCATGAACCCGGCCGGAGATGTTCCTGTTTTGGTCGAAGCGGACGGCACAATCCTGTCCAATTCTCAGGTCATCTGCGAGTATCTCGAAGAAGTTTATCCGGAAGTGAATTTGCTCGGCACCGACCCGATGCAGCGCGCGGAAACCCGCCGCCTTGTCGGTTGGTTCGATGTGAAATTCAACCGCGAAGTGACAGATAACCTCGTCGGTGAAAAATTGATGAAACGGTTTTTGAAACTGGGTGAACCGCATGGCCCATCGATCCGCGCCGGACATGCGAACATTCATTACCATTTGGATTACATTGGCTTTCTCTGTGAAAAACGCAAATGGCTGGCGGGAGAAGAATTTTCACTGGCCGATATCGCCGCTGCCGCTCATCTATCGTCCATCGATTATATCGGTGATGTGCCATGGGAAGAACATCATGCGGCGCGTGACTGGTATAGCCGCGTAAAATCACGGCCCAGCTTTAAATCGTTGCTGGAAGATCGCATTCCCGGCTTTACGCCCGTCGATCACTATGAAAACGTCGACTTTTAAACAGTCCCGAACCGGACAAATCAAAAATAAAAAAAGAATGGTGTGACTATGGTTCAGGCAAAAAAATTATTCTGTTTCGGGTATGGCTATACCTGCGATTACCTCGCGCATGAATTGAAGGCGCAGGGGAATTGTATTATTTCCGGCACAACACGTGATCCAGAAAAACGGGCCTTCTTACGCGATCATGGCGTGAAGGCCCATCTTTTTGACTACGAACATCCGCTTGGCGATCCGTATTCGATTCTGGAAGGCACGACGCACCTTCTGATCTCCACACCGCCCGATGATATGGGCGATCCAACCTTTGCTATGCACGCCCGCGATATCATGGAAATCCCAACGCTGGAATGGGTGGGGTATCTTTCCACCACTGGGGTCTATGGCGACCGCGATGGCGGCACGGTGGATGAATATTCAGAAATCCGGCCAAACAATCAACGCGGGAGTCGCCGCGTTCGCGCCGAGGCGCAATGGTATTCCCTGTTTCAGGAAGCGAATATCCCGGTCCATCTTTTCCGTCTTGCCGGTATTTACGGGCCGGGACGCAGTGCGCTGGATTCTGTTCGTGCTGGGGTTGCACGCCGTATCAACAAGCCGGGGCAGGTGTTCAACCGCATTCATGTTGAAGACATCGTGCAGGTTCTTCTTGCCTCGATGGCGCGTCCCCATCCCGGTGCGGCCTATAACCTTGCTGATGATGATCCTGTCGCCAGCTGGGAAGTGATTACCTATGCCTGCGAAGTGCTGGGCATTACACCGCCGCCTTTGATGCCGTATGACGAGGCCGACATGGCGCCCATCGCGCGCAGCTTTTATAAAGACAACAAGCGTGTGCTGAACAATCGCATCAAGGATGAACTGGGTGTTCGCTTGAAATATCCCAATTACAAAGCCGGGATCGATGCCTGTCTTGCTGCCGAGACCGCGCATCATGACCAATCCTATCTTCCGACCAGTCAGGCCGCCGAAGGCCGCGATTAATCAATTATTCTAATGACGGGATTGCCCTGCATCGAATGGCAGGCGGATGGTTACAGTCGTTCCGACCTCAACCTGTGATTCAATATGGATGGTGCCACCGTGAAGTTCTGTCAGTTCCTTGGTGATGGATAAGCCAAGTCCCGATCCTTCATGGCCGCGGTTATATTGATTGGCGGCCTGTTCGAACGGGTTCGTGATGGTCTTAAGTTTGTTCGCAGGAATACCGATGCCGTGGTCTTTAACGCGGATGGAAACATGGCCGTTTGCCTCAATACACTCAATCTCGACTTTTCCATTCGGATGGCTGAACTTCACGGCGTTCGAAAGCAGGTTCAACATGATCTGCATAATTGCGCGGCGATCAGCAAGAACCTGCATGTTTTCATTGGGGATCCGAACATTCATCTTAATGCCGGAATCAATCGCGCGGCCTTCCATCATGTGAACGGCAAGACGGATGGTTTTATTAAGGTTCAGTTCTTCCAGATCCAGTTCATATTTCCCGGCCTCTAGTTTTGACATATCGAGAATGTCGGTAATGAGGTCGAGCAGATGTTCGCCGCTCTCACGGATACCCTTGATATAATCGAGATATCGGTCATTGCCTATGGGGCCGAGTAGTTGCTGCTGCATCATCTCAGAAAAACCAATGATGGCGTTTAAGGGCGTGCGGAGCTCATGGCTCATATTCGCAAGGAATTGCGATTTGGCAGCATATGCACGCTCAGCCGATTCTTTTGCTTCGAGCAAAGCGCGTTCATGAAGCTGAAATTGCGTGACATCCTGCATGATTCCATACAACCCAATCACATCACCAGCCGCATCAAATTCACAGCGGCCTTGGCATCGCACATGGCGTGTTTCACCCTCCGGTGTCATCACCCGGAAATCGATTTCGTGGTCGTTCTGTTCAATGATCGCGCGCTGGAATGCCTGTGTCATGCGGCCGACATCGCGGCGGTGGAGCATGGCATTGACGCTGTCCAGTGTGGGCTTGAAACGGCCTATCTGTACGCCGAAGATGCGGTAAATTTCATCCGAAAAACGAATATCCTGCTGGCCGATTGTCCAGTGCCAGTGGCCCATATGACCGATGGCTTCGGCTTCGGAGAGTTGGCGTTCCCGCTGCAGCAGAGCATGCTCATGTTTCTTCATGCCCGTGATATCACGTCCAGCGGCAAAGAACTGGCCATCGGCCTTCTTATGTTTCCATTCCATCCAGAGGACGCGGGCTTCCTTGGTGATCAGGCGGCATTCAAAATCAATCACATGATCGGCATCACCGCGCAGCAATCCCTGCATCGCCGTGCGAATGGCGGAACGGTCGTCAGGGTGAACGAGGTCGAGGAAATTATGCCCCTCAAGAGCGGCAATCTCAGAGCCCAGCAGGCGGGTAAATTGCTCGTTGATATGAATGAAGGCGCCATCTTCGG
>CAZUYV010000031.1:0-11954 GCA_964624435.1 uncultured Micavibrio sp.
GGCTATTTATAAGATTATTTCAGGTTCTGGCAAAGAGGGTTTTGCGCTGCATCAACCTTATCCAGCGTTCGATTACAGATAATATCCACAATCTGGTTGATTTCCTCAGGCGCAAGCCGATCACGTTCGCTTTCCAGCATGCTCAAAAGCACGCCATAGGCGGCCTCTTTGTTTCCCATCTTAATATTTATAAAGGCTGGAAGTTGTTTGGCCCAGGCGGAAATACCCTCCCGCATGGCCAGTTCATTGGCCAGTCTCAGGGCTTGTTCGTTGTTTCCTAAAATAAATTGCGAAAGATAAACGGCCTGTGCCGACCAACGCCATTTTTCCGGGGCATCAACCTGGCCATTGGTATTGAGATAATTGATTAGGTACTGAACCTGCTCCTTGTTCTGAGAAGCCGAAAAATAATAGGCCGCAAGATAAGGAATATAGTTTGAGTAAGGATCAAGATCATTGGAAGCGAACAGCCATTTTTCCAGCAATTCATAATTATAGGCGCTGAGGGGTTCGGATCGCCCCCCTGCACTACCCAGGTTTTGTAGAAAATAACCGGTCATGCGGTAGGCGATCTGGTCATCCCCCAATGACATCATTGAAAGACATTCCCGGCTTGGGGGATAAGGAACATTGCTCCACGCCTCCCGAACATGCTTGGCCTGCATCCAGAAAGAAATGTTCAGGATCAAAGCCAAGATAAAAACGAAATACAGTCCGTATGTGCGAAGGAATATCATCGCCTAAAACTGCCTGCGTTTCATATCAATGGCCGTGGCGCAGATGATGAGGAAACAGAAAACTGCGCCCTGAGCGGCGATGAAGCCGAAAGAGACATGAGTTGGGATGTCATATAAAATCCACTTCGTCTGCCCCATAAGATCGAGACGGGGCAGAAAGATAGAAATCATTTCCATGGCCTTGGAGGCAAGGCGGATCAATCCCGATCCCTCGCTCAAACCCAATATACCCAGAACTTGCCCCATCAGACGGGTTAGAAGATAGAAGGCAAAGACGATGAGGGAACAGGCCGTAGGGCTCTTCATGACAAAGGCAAAAAACATCGCAACATTGACCATGATCGTGAATTCAACAACAAGGCTGAACCACCACAAGAAAATCCCCTCCCCTAAATGCGCCTTTTCAAGCCACACAACAAGGCCGCCGAGAAGAAACGCCGACATCACCGCAAGCGTTGAAAAGGCCGCGGCATGGGTAAGAACGAAACCAACCCGGCCAATGGGACGAGAAAGAAGATAATCGATATCACGTGCCTCAAAACTGCGCCGGATATAATTGATGGTAAAAAGAACAAGGCTGACAACGCCAAACAAGCGCACACCGAACGCCGTAAAGACGATGGCAAAGCTCGGCCCCTCATTGACCGTGGTTGATCCAAAAAAATAAGAGAGGCTGAAAACGACCAGCAGAGCGCCAAAGATAGACCAGAATAGACGATCACGAATAGCTGCATGAATAATATAGCGATAAAGACGCCACGCAGTTTTCATCGGTGATACTTTCGATCAGTCAGATTAAAGTTCCCAAGGACGACGATCTTGCGAGAAGCCGCGATACAGATCCTTGTCAGTATCATGGACTCCGCCACTGCCGTTCAGGATGGTAGATTTCAACAGGACCACGAGTTCGGTCTTGTTGATCTTGTCACCCTGATTGCGGAACAATCCACCAACGAGCGGAATTTCGCCAAGAACAGGAACAGAGTTTTGCTGAGATTCCGTACGGTCCTGGATGAGGCCACCAAGAACAACAGCCTGACCACTACCCATTTGCAGGACCGAGTCAAACTCTTGGACGTTCACAACCGGAATGGCCGATTCAATATCTACACCAACCGAGGCGGCGATGGCGGCTGTTGCCGGATCGTTCACATACTCAACAATTTTGGTGACTGTCGGACGAACAGACATCGCGACAACCTGATTATCGAGATCGATGGAAGGCTGAACGTTGATCAGAACCCCTTCAGGAACGTTACGGATGGTGCTGTCGAGTGTGATAGTATCTGGCTCGCCATCCTCACCCTCTTCACGTTCGACATCCAGTTCGAAGTAAACCTGGTTTTTGGCAACGTTCAGAACGGCAGACTGGTTGTTAAGCACTGTAATACGCGGGCTGGCAAGAGCATGCACCACGCCAAAGCGAGACAAAGCTTGAACCACGGCAGAAAGATCACCGCTAACGTAGGCTGCAGCAAAGCTCATACCCGGTGCGGAGGCCGGCGTAAAGGACGGCGCGATCCCCGAACCTACAGCATCAATGCCAAGGGCAAAACGATCATTGAACAAATTGTCGATATTCCAATCGATACCTGCGGCGAATTCATCGCTCAAGGAAACTTCCAGAACTTTTGCCTCGATAAGAACCTGTGCCGTAACAGACTTCTTCATGATGTCGAGGTAGTTTGCGACTTGTTTTTGCAGATGTTCATTGGCAAAAACGGAAATGATACCTGCCTGTTTGTTCATGGAATAGCGGGAGGCAAATGGGTCAACCAGATCTGCTGAAGGATCTTCTTCATCAAGCGGCAGAGGCTCGACGCGCAGAACAGCTTCAGGCGGCTGTACTTGCACAGTACCCGGGGCACCGTTCTGGGCGATTTCACCATTGGCTGTCAGGACAACAGGCTCAACGGGTGCGGGCGTTTCTGCCACAGTTGTAATTCTTGGGTCTTTCTTGGTCCGCAATGTTTGGGCATCGCGGTTGGCATTGATAATCTGCTCAAGGTTGGTTTGCAGTTCTTTCCAGAAATCAGATTCGCTTTTGCCATCGGCTTGAAATTTAGATCCTGTGTCAGCACCTTCGCCGGAGACAACAGCAACGTTGTTTGCTATAGAGCTGGAATTGTTACGGACGTAGTTCAAATAATTGATCTTGTAGACTTCCTGATAGGGCGTATCGAGTTCAATTTTGACAGAGTCATCGCTGAACTTGTAACGCAGGGAAGAACTCTCTGCGATTTTTGCAATCACTTCATCGAACGGTCTGTTGCGGGCTGTAAAAATGATACTGCCTGTAATACGTGGATCAAGCTCAACATCGTAATCGGCCTGCTCCGCCAGTTCATACAGAACATCACGCAGCGGCACTCCCTGATTCACGGACAGGGAAACAAGGGGCATTGGCTTCAATTTATCGCTTGGGGTCGCCATGTAAGGCTTTAAAGCAGGAATATTCGCGTCGGCTTCACGTTTGGAAACATCAATTTCTCGCTGAGCCAGAGCATCCCGGTAATCCTGAACCTCCATATCGCTGCTGCGATCTGCTTTCAGGTAGTTTTTACTAAGGTCACAGGCAGTCAGCGGCAGAAGGACTGCGCCGAGCAACGCGACATTGATGGCTTGTTGGACAAAACCTTGGGCGAGGCGGAACTGTGACATTGTGCAATCCGTGATGTAATGGACAAAAGAGAAAAAAGAATCAGTTCCATGAATAGTGCGATGATTTGGGCATTGGATCAAGACAATGCTTGGCATAAGACCAGATGCCAACAGGTTTTTCCTAATACAGATCGGATATTTTGAGATTCGATGTATCAAGATCGCGCAGGGAACTGCCCTTGCCGAGCTTCAGCTGGCGCAATTTAACGGCCATATCACTGGATTTATCCGACTGATTGATTGCCGTATCTTCGGAAATATGGTTTTCCGAATAGAGATCAAGCAGGGATTGATCGAAGGTACACATCCCGAGCGAACGGTTTTGCTCCATGATATCGGGAATTTTTTCATAATCACCGCGTTGGATCAATTCACGAATCAGAGCCTGATTGATCATGATTTCCAGTGCCGGCACCAGCCCACCCTGCAGAGAAGGCAATAGCCGCTGAGAGACGATAGCCTTCAGATTCATTGAAAGATTCAGCCGGATTTGGTTGTGCGTTTCTTCAGGAAAGAAGTTCACGATGCGCTCAATCGCTTGATAGGCGTTGTTGGTGTGAAGCGTGGCAAGGCAGAGGTGCCCCGTCTCGGCAATGGTCAGCGCCTGCTCCATCACTTCGCGGTCGCGTATCTCACCGATCAGGATAACATCGGGACGTTGGCGAAGAGAGTTCTTGAGGGCCGTTGTATAGCTCTCGGTATCAACACCCACTTCGCGCTGTGTCACGACCGACTGTTTGTGCTCATGGTAATATTCAATGGGGTCCTCAATCGTAAGGATGTGCCCCTGCTCGTTCTCATTACGATAATTGAGCATTGAAGCCAACGTTGTTGATTTACCTGAACCTGTCATACCGGTAAGAAGAATAAGGCCGCGACGTTCCATGGTGAGATCGCGCAGAATTTTGGGTAGTTTTAATTCTTCCAGTGACGGAATTTTTGAAATAATCCGGCGTATCACGAGGCCCGGTACCTGGCGCTGCTTATAGACGTTTACGCGGAAACGGCCATAAGGTCCCATATCGAGCGATGTGTTCAATTCCATCTTTGCTTCAAAATCACGGAGCTGACGGGCCGTCAGGATTCCGGCAAGGATTTCATTGATGGATTCATCAGTCAGCGGAATATCGTTGATAGACTCCAAAGCATTATCGATGCGCAGCGTTGGCGGAAAACCGCGCGTGAGATAGAGGTCGCTCGCCCCCTTCTCATTCATCTGCGTCAAGCATTGAAATGCATAGGGTACCTTATCACTCAAAATGAATAGCCCCCATCGCCATCACCATTATCGGCGGTTGTAGGCTGGCTGGAAATAGACGGTGCTTTGCGCTCAGGGGCCGCCAGTTTCTTATCTTGCTGGCTTGGGACTTTAACCCCGCCAAGAGCTGCGGATGTATATCCTTCGTTCGCGGAAGATTCATCACTTTCATCAGAGGCCTGCAGCAGAACACGGCGGGCTTCTTCTTTCGTTACCACGCCTTGATCAAGCAAGCTCTTCACGTAATCTTCCATCGTCACCATACCGTAACGCGATCCGGTCTGGATCATCGAATACATTTGCGGCACCTGATTTTCGCGGATCAGGTTGCGCACAGCATTCGTGCCCACCAGAATTTCAAATGCCCCTACGCGGCCCGAACCATCGGCACGAGACAGCAGGTTCTGTGCAACGACACCTTGTAAGGACCCCGCTAGCATAGTGCGTGCCATCGGTTTATCCCCCGTTGGAAACACGTCGATGATACGGTCGACGGCTTTGGCGGCTGTTGATGCGTGAAGGGTTGCAAACACAAGGTGGCCTGTTTCGGCAGCGGTCAGAGCGAGCGACATAGTTTCGTAATCGCGCATCTCCCCCACCAGAATAACGTCGGGGTCTTCACGCAAGGATGATTTCAGAGCACGGGCGAAAGAAACCGTATCGCGACCGATTTCCCGGTGATTGATCAGGCTCTTCTTCGAATGGTGGAAAAATTCAACGGGGTCTTCCACAGTGATAATGTGCTTATCCATTGTTGTGTTGATGTGGTTGATCAACGATGACAACGTTGTCGATTTACCCGAACCTGTCGCCCCGGTAATCAGAACGATCCCTTTTTCCAACTCGGCAAAACGGCGCATAACCGGGGGAAGTTCCAGCTGATCAATGGTTGGAACTTCGGATGGAATGGTACGGAACACGGCGGCAACGCCATTGCGGGTATTAAAGGCATTCACGCGGAAACGGGCCTTTTCACCAAAGGAAATCGCAAAATCGAGTTCCATTTCATTTTCGAAATCAGCGCGTTGTTGTTCCGACATAACGGAATACAGCATGGTGCGAATATCATCGCTGGTCAGGGGCGCATCCGTCTTGATACGGCGGAGCGAGCCGTGCACGCGGATGATGGGCAGATTGGTCGGACTTAAGTGCATGTCCGACGCCTTGTTCTGCATGGTAAACGCCAGTAGTTGTGTAAGATCCACGGCCCTATACTCCCCTAAAAATTCTGTGTTGAAATGGCCGGACGCCGAACGACGAGATACGTTTGTCCAGTGTGATACGCCACTGGCCCCCGGTCAATAGATCACCAAGTCTATTCAAACCCATATCCGGTTAAAAAAAGGTGAAGAAGCAGTGAAAAGACCAAGGCAGGACCAAAAGGAAACACCCCCTTTTGCTCCTTAAAAACGTAATATAAGCCCGTGGCGAGGCCCAGGAGGCCGCTGAACACCAAATAGCTGGGAAATGCCTGCAAACCTATCAAAAGCCCTGCAGACGGCAAAAATTTAAGATCGCCCTGCCCCAAGGCTTCCCGGCCTTTCCAGATTTTTAAAATCACGGAAACACCCCAAAAGATAGCAGGAAGCAAAATCGCTGCAATCAGATGCGATGGCCACTCATCCTCTGCACCTCCCAGCGCGAGGAAAAAGACCGCAAGAATGAAAAGCACAATGTTGATGTCATCGGGCAAAATCATGTGTTTCCAGTCAATGACGATGTGCGCAACCAGAAATGGCACCAACAATAAAATTGGAATGGTCGCCCATTGGTTGCCCCAGATTGAATATAGACCGACGACAAGGATCAGGCAGATTATTTCCGTTAAAGGGTACGCCCAAGAAATAGAAGCCCCGCAATGGCGGCATTTTCCACGCGCGAACAACCAGGAGAAGATCGGAATAAGATCAAGTACGCCGAGTGTAGCATTGCAGGACGGGCAAGCCGAACGACTAGCGCCTTTCGATCTATCCCATATCCATGGAACACCGCGCGGAATGCGATAGATCAAGGCCGTTGCAAAGCTTCCTAGGCAAAGGCCGAGGAAGATAACTGCAACATAACAAAAAGGAAAAATGTCTTCAGCCACGGACGGCAGGATCATGCTTTCCGGCGTAACGTGGAAAGACGATCATAAATCTCTTCACGATTAAGGGCACGGGCAGTATCACCATAAGATGCGTCGAGTTGCAAAGCGCGTTCATAAAGTGGAATGGCGTTGCGGGTATCACCCTTGCGATCCATGATAATGGCCATGTTGTAGATATGGCTTGGATTGCGAGGGTCCATCGAGGCGGCGATTTCAAGATAACGCATCGCGTCATCGTAATTGCTCATCTGTGCATTGACGAGGCCGATTTGCGCTGGAATACCAGGATTGGTTGGATATTTATCGCGCAACTCCATCAGGTTTTGCAGAGTAACAGATGGGTATTGCGCCTGCATAATGCCCATCAAATTGACAACGGCATCGGCATTGCTTGGTTCAACATCGAGCAAATCTTCATAGGTACGGGCGGCAGATTCAACGAAACCAGCGCCTTGCTGTGCAACAGCGAGCCCCATCAGGATACGGGGATCGCGATGATTTTTCTTATAAAGTTTTTCAAACATTTCCATGGCGGCGGCATAACGACCAAGTTTGAGCGCGCGTGTTGCAGCAACATATTGGCCTTCAAACGACGTCGCGCCAGCGCCGCGTTCAACAACCACGAATTTCTGCCCCGGTTCATACAAAGGATCAACTTTTTGCGGCCCGGAAACGCCTGCTTTGGCAAGGTCGCTGTCGGGCACCAACGCATCGGCATCATAGTATTGGCCTGAATGCTGAGACTCAACGCCTGTATCACCCAGAACATTACCCCCCGTAGCAACCCCGGTTTCAGGACCGGATGGTGTCGGAGCAGGTGGTGTCAGACCGTCTTGCGGCACAGGGGCCGCTGCGGTGGCGGCATCGGGAAGAACGGGAACGGTTTCATTTGGCAATGGCGTAATGTTATCGCCTGTTGCGGAGACGGTGGATGGATCAGATGTTTCAACCGGGGAGACAGCGGTCGGTTGCGGCGGAACGCCATCCGTTGCAGGAACCGTATCTTCGATCACGCTGATCGTGTCTGGTGACGAGGCTGTCGCAAATGACAATCCCGACCCTGCAATAAGGGTGGCGATTGCCGCAAAAGCGGCGAAGACGGCGGTAGGATAAGATTTCGTCATTTTTTTATGGCCATTGTGCAACGGGTCAGAAGAAATTCTATAAGACTAACCAAGTGATTCTAACAAAAAACCGCGCTTAAGGGAAATGCCAAACAACGTCCATACACAATCCTCATGCGGCGGCGGAAACCAGGGGAACCTCAATTGTTTTCAAAAAGGCCCGTTCCAACTGTGATTCGCCGGTTTGGGACAAGAGATCATGCGGCTTTCCGGTAAAGACAATAACGCCTTCATGCAAAACCGCAACACGAGTGCACAGCTCTTCCATATCAGAAAGGATATGGGAGCTCAGAAATGTTGTTCTTCCCTGCGCCGCGGCCTCAACCAGAAGGCCCTTAACCTGCGACCTCGCACGGGGATCGAGGCCGCTCATCGGCTCATCGAGGATAAGCAAGGGACATGGCGTCAGAAACGTTGCCATCAGACCGAGCTTTTGCCGCATTCCCTTGGAATAGGTTCGGGCAAGCTTGGGAAGATAGGCGACATCGAGGCCGAGTTTCACGGCCATCTCATCGATCTGGGCGCGGCTGACCTTGTGACCATAAAGCGATGTCGTAAAATTGATAAATTCATAGGCGTTGAGGAACCATGCTGGATCAAACCGCTCGGGTAGGTATGCCAGTTCAGATTTTGCGGCGGTACTGCCGGCAATATGTCCGGAAATGGTGATAGTGCCTGATTGCTGATCCTTAAGACCGAGGATGATTTTCAAAAGGGTAGTCTTCCCTGCCCCGTTGAGGCCAATTAGACCATAAGTTTCCCCGCGATTTACCTGAAGAGAAATATCCCGAATGACCCCTGCTTTGCCATACCCGGCGCAAACACCAGCGATATCGAGAAACACATCGGGCATCGTCTATCAGCCACCTGCCGGCAGGAACATGCGGGTATCAAGGTTGAATTTTTGATAAGGACGCAAACGGATCGGGTAAATTTTGTTCGCGCCCTCATCCAGCCACTCAAGGTCGACATGGTCCTTGTAAACTTTCAGATCCATAATGGTGTTTGGAATGGCCGTCGGCGTAATCTGCATGCCATTCACCCAGATCGTCCAATTCTCAGAAGAAACATAGGCAATACCGCTAAGCATGACTTCGCGCGGACCGAAGACGGCATTCTCAGGTGCGGGAGCAACTTCACCACCCGTATCTCCCGGCGTTACAGGACGCGTTGTCAGTCCCTTGCGAGCATCAACCAGCAGGTCATGTTCCCATTTGGAAAAGAAGAGCGAGTCAATTTTGTTTACATCTATTTTGCTGCCTTTGAAAATTTCGGTTGAGGCTGGTGAGGCAGCAGTATCAGCCGGGGCCGCCGTTGTTGGGACAGGGGGTGTATCTCCCACGACTAAGGGAGCTTCAGTAGCTGCCGGGGCAGCAGCGTCAGGAACAGGTGCGCCTTCCGTTGTAATAACATCGCTCGGTGTCGTAACGTCCGCCGGTGTTGCAGTCTGTTCTGGCAGAAGAGCTGGCTCCACGACAACCGTATCACCCTCAATGGCCGGCGTTGGCGCAGTCAAATCCTGCGCCAGGGCAAAAGACGAGAACGCGAAAACTAAAACCGGAAGGAGGGTTGAAAGAAGAATCTTCATTGCGGAATAGCCTCACTTCCCGGGGCCATGGGCACAATTCCTTTGGGCGCAATCGTATTCCATTCAACTTCCATGACAGACTCGATCAACGGCGTTGTCATCCCTGTACCGATTCCTTTGAGGATTTCCGGCGTAAGCCTCAGCGGGCGCTCAATCTTCAGTTCCTTGATAGAAATATTACCAGGGAATGCATATGTCAGCATATGTATGAACCGATAGACATCAAGATCGTCAATTGCGGATACCCGGATCGCAATAGGGCTTGTTAGCAAGCTATATTTATCGTCTGTAATACCTTCGGGATCTTTCATCGATGCTGCCCGGATTTCGTATTTCAACGAAACAACCTTAGACATCTTTTGCATCTGATCGAATTGTTCCCGCGCATTGACGCGGTCCTGATCACTGAAGAAACCCCTTCTGGACAGTTGATCGAACAAAGCCTTTTGCTCGGTAAATTTATCCATGTTTGTCTTCATGGTGTTAATTTCATCTCGCAACTTTGCCTCTTCGGTCTGCAGGCCATTCAGTTCTTTCATGGCCGTCAAAGCTTGCGGGCGAAAAATCGTGAAGTTGGCAAAGGCAAGGCCGCCCGTCACTCCGATAAGAATGAGAAGAATAAGAAATCTCTGAAAGCCAATCATCCGGATCATTGTAAGGTCCCCGTAATAATAATTTCGGCTTCAAGTTCCGTTGGCGCGGTGGCCATATTAGGGGCGGTTGAGGCCTCTCCCACGAAATTCCCGGTATAGCTCAAATCAGCAACCTGTTTGATGATTGCCACTTTGTGATGAGGGAGCGCTGTTTCCAGACGAGCATAAAGCTCATTAATTTGCGCGACACCAAGCTTGGGATCCAAACCGACAGGGAAAACTATTCGCAGGACGATCTCATATTGCTCGCCAGTCGGCGTTACTGGAGTTACGGTGCCATCAGGATTTTCTGTCGCAGCAGTCTCAGGAACATCTACAGGTGGAATAGTATTTGGATCAACATACTCAGGATCGCCCGGCTGTGGAGGTTTCTTGGGCTTGATAGTCAGCGATTGCAGACTGACATCAGGACCAAGCGCACGTCCGATCGTATCGAGCATCGGTAGAACCTTCATGCTCTTGCTGTCGATCGCGTTATATACCTTGGTAGCTTTGTCGATTTTTTCGAAATCTATGCCCGCAGCCGTTTTTATATCAAGTTCTTTTTGATGCTCAATCCGTGTTGCCTCTAGCGACGCCTTGGCAGCGGTCAATTGGCCCGCGCTCTTTTCCCAGAGATCGAGTGATTTTATTGTGCGATATCCAAGCTCAGCACTTGCGGCCAACAGGATCAGCATAATAACCATCGCGATGCGGACAGGGCGCGTAATATCATCAATCAGCGAGGACTTAAGTGGAAGCGCCAACGCCTTCTTTTTGCCTAGCCATGCAACATGCAGCGGATCGGCATAACGCTGTTCTTTTTGCACACCAAGGCGAAGTCCCAGAAGATTCCCGGCTTCCACCGAGGTCAGAACATTCAGGTTGCAGTCAAAATCAACTTTGGCGGCGACCAGATCTGCCGTTGAATTACTGGCGATCACGATAACGTCAAGACCGTCGGAGGCATCAAACCCAAAACGGGTCAGATAGCTCATTGTTCCTTTGATCTCGGTAACAACTTCACTGGACCAGGTATCGGGATCAGCGTCGGAATCGATGATGGGCGTCATCCGCGTCAAGGCTAGTTCGCCATTGCGCGTCACAACCTGACGCAGCCCACCGCTCTGATGCTGCCCTACAAATACAGTCCACACGGACTGACGATCCAATCCCTTGCCGAGCTTGCGCCCCAAGGTCTGAACCATTGAGGATGATTCAACAGGAAGAAGGCCAAATCCGCTAATCGATGCATGAGCACGGCGAACAGCTTCGAATGTTTTACGAACATTGTCAGACAGCGGTACAGCGGCAAACAAATAAATATCACCGCTGGCTTCACCAGCCACAGAAGAGTTCTTATCTTTCAGGCGCAGTGATGCACGCATCGGATAGGATGGAAAGGCTGCGCTCAGGCGGCGCTTAACAATATTGGCCTTGTCGAGAAAAGTTGCCTTGGGGATACGTTCCTTGCGGTAATGCTGCTCCACCATGTCGTTGAACATGACAAGAGGGCGCCCCTTGGATTTATGCTTGATAATCTCGGCAACGGTTTCCTCAAAATCCTCCGTCTCCCATGGAATTGAATCCATAAGGCTGGTCTTGCTCGAGGCAGCTTCATATATACTCAGCCCCTCGTCGCTCAGCACAAGCACGCATTTGGAAGACGTCAGCATTGGCAGAAAACCCGCTCGCCCTTACATTTCAATGTTTTCGAAACTGTTATAAATCGGGCCAAAGACGCCGACCGCAATCCACAGAATCATGATCCCAAGGACCATGGTAAGCGAAGGTTCAATCAATGCAATCAGTTTTTGAACTTCTTCATCAACGTCATTTGTATAGAATTCCGACACTTGGTCCAG
>CAZUYV010000032.1:0-11628 GCA_964624435.1 uncultured Micavibrio sp.
TCGGTTTCAATCGGGCGGTCATATTTATTGACCATGTAACCGCCGGTGGAAACTTTCAGTTCTTTGTCTTTCTTGGCGATATCGAGCGCTTTGGTCATCGCTTCATTGATTTCTTTCTGAATTTCAACAGGCGTCTTGTTGTCGACTTCAATCCGCAAAGACGCGATCAGGAGATCCTGTGGCACAGTGCGTGTTTCCGTGGCGGAGAAATTAATGATGGTCTGACCTTCCGGTGGAAGGGCGAGGCCGTTGTCCTGCGCCATTGCAGGAACGGTAAATGGAAGAGCAAGCATACTTAGCAGCAAAACCGGGAATATTTTTTTCATGAAATGGGTCCTTCTTGTTACAGGTTTATCCAAGCGAACTTTTACGGCAATTTGAGGGCATAGTACGGCAGATTGAAGGCTTGCGAAAGCCCCCCACGTCAGGCCGCTTTGGCCAAGGCCTGCTGCTCGGTTCCGGCGCAAAGGCGCAGGCTGATATAATGGAACACTATGCCTGTGGTGATATTGACGGCAGCAATGGCCACGAAAATGCCGGGTGTTCCGCCCATCTTCGCACCTATCAGAACAGCGGGGATCAGCAGCAACAGCATTTTTGTCACGGTCATGGTGAAAGATATCTGCGGACGTCCCATGGCATTGAAAGCCGATGACCAGCCATTGATCAGGTTGTTGAACAGGTAAGAAGGCGCGATGATCATAAAGGCCGTCTTGGCGTAATAGATAACGATAGGATCGTTGGAAAACATCGAAGCAATATTCTCAGCAAAGACAAAAAGAATGACGGCGATTCCTGCCGACCATAAAACGCTGAAGCCGATTGCCTTGCGCAATGTTTCATGAACGCGGTCAAAATTCCGGGCGCCGAAATTCTGGCCGATGATCGGGCTCATTCCCACCGCAAGCGCCATCAGGATGATAAAAGCAAAGGCTTCGATCCGCGTCGCAATACCAAAGGCAGCGACAGCCTCAGCACCATAACCTGCCAGAAGGCCAATGATGATTGTGTTTACGAACGGGTTGATGGCGGCGGTAAGCCCTGCAGGAATGGCGATAAACAGCAAGCGTTTCGCGGAATCACCAAAGAGGGGCCAATGCAGATCGGAAAATCCTAGCAGCATCTTCTTGCGGATACCGAGAATATAAAGCCCGATCACCATCGCCACGAAGTTTGAAAAGACGGTGGCAATCGCCGCGCCTTGTAATTCCAATCGTGGAAAGCCAAGCCAGCCAAAAACGAGGAGTGGGGCAAGCGCGGCATTCAGTAACGCAACGCCGATCATGATCACGGCAGGGGCCATCGTGCTCCCGGCCGCGCGCATCGCTGAATTGCCCACGAAAGGTGTGGCGATGAAAGCCGCGCCCATGAACCAGATGCTCATATATTGATGGATCAGCGGGCGCATTTCCGCGTCAGCGCCCATGGCCGCAAAAATTACATCGCGTAAAAGATAGCCAATCAGGGCGAGACCACAACCTGTGGCGAAGACCAGAATAATTCCATGGGTGGTCACGCGTTTCACATCTTCTTCGCGGCCTTCGCCAATCAGGCGGGATACCACGGACGACATGGCAATGCCAAATCCCATGATGACGCTGAAGATAAACATTGTGACCGGGAAGGTGAAGGTCATGGCGGCGAGCTGTTTGGTGCCTAAAAGGGACACATAATATGTATCGACCAGCTGAAAGCTCACCATGGCGGCGATACCCCAGATCATCGGGATGGTCATGCGGACCAGATGGTTGCCGATCGGGCCGGTGCGAAGGTTAACGCGTGAAGTGCTCATTTTGTCCTAAAATGGGATGGGCGGGGCATTTCCCCGCCGCGTTTATCCCCCAGATCCCCCCGGAAATCAAGGATCGAGCACCCGATGCCGAATATTCTCTAAAATATTATGGAATGTTAAGATATTTTTAATCAGTAAAAGTTAATTATAAGTCCAATTAATTTACATAAAATTTAACATTAATGGCTAATATAGAAGTTGAGGATTGTCTTGTTGGGGAATGAGACCTTGACTTCGGCCTACCAAAGCAAGAGTTGGGGAATCTAATATGTACACGAACGTCAACGGCAATAACGCCAACAACTTCCTGAATTTTGTCGGGATCACGGGGCTGTTCTCACAAACTTTGGTGAACCCTTTTACGGGTTACACCATCACCTTCAACGAAATCAAAAACGTTAACAACGCGATCTATGATGGCTTTGGCGGCACAGACACGCTCAACATGACAATCAATGGCGATGTCCTGATGCTTCTTGATGAAGCGGGCACGATCATGATCAAGAGTGTTGAAATTTTCAACGCCTCCGAAGGCGGCGATATTATCAACCTTGCTTTTGAGGCCCTGACCTATGGCAACGTGATCATGCGCGGCGCGGCTGGCGATGATGTTCTTTGGTCCAGTGCCGGGAACGACACACTCAATGGTGCCGAAGGCAATGACAATCTGATCGGCGGCGCGGGTAATGATTTTATCGCGGGCGGCATCGGTGATGATTATCTTGATGGCGGCCTTGGCACCGACTACCTCAATGCAGGCGAGGGCGATGATACGCTCCAATACACGTCCGATGATATCTGGGCTGGCGGTTTGACTCTGGCGGATCTCGGTTCCACAGTTTTCTTTGCCGACAATATTTATCTGGATGGCAAAAACCGTTCCTACGACAGTTTCCATGCCGATACCAATGATGATGGGTCTATCACCGTCCCGGGACACGATGTCCTGAACATGACGACTGGTTCCGATGTTCTTATTGTTATCGATTCCTATTCACCACAGACAGGCCCTGTTGGGTCCCGCGTTTCCTATGTTGACGAAATTAATGCCGGTGATGGTGATGACATTATCGACATGTCCGCCGAAGACCAGGTGGATATGGTCATCAATGGCGATGCCGGGAATGATGTTATCATTGCAAGTTCTGGCAATGACACGCTGAATGGCGGCGATGATAACGATTCACTTTATGGTGCTGGTGGTGATGATGTTCTGGCGGGCGGTGCCGGCGATGATGTTTATTACTATGCGCTGGGTGATGGGTCCGACACAATTCAGGAAACATCAGGCACTGATTCAATTCATTTTGATACGGGTATCGCGCAGGATGATCTGACCTTCACGGTGGACGGCGATAATCTTCTTATCCAGATTGGCGCGGATATCATCACAATCGAACAGCATTATGCCGATGATCATAGCGGCCGGGTAGAAAGCCTGGTGTTTGCCGATGGCTCTACCTTCGATCTTGGCAGTTATGTGCCAAATGAAGCACCTGATGCACAGGATGATGTTTTCACCTCTTACCGCAACGCGACTGTAAACGGCAATGTTCTGGCCGACAACGGTGCGGGCGCCGATACAGACGCCGACAATGATACGCTGAGCGTACAACCTGCCACGATTACAACAGTGAACGGCGGCACCGTGGAATTACTGGCCGATGGGACATTCACCTATACACCCGCCGACGATTTTATTGGGACCGACAGTTTCGATTACACGGTTCTGGATGGCAATGGCGATCAGGATACCGCGACAGTGTCCCTCGAAGTTGATTATCACCCCGATGATATCGCGGGCAGTGATAACGAAGATGATCTTGAAGGAACCTACGGTAATGATGACATGTTTGGTCTTGGCGGCGATGACACACTGACTGGTATGAACGGTAACGATCATATCCGTGGCGGTGATGGCAATGATGTCCTCTATGGTGATGACAGCATTCTGACTGGAACGACGAAGGATAAAGTATTCGCGGACTCCGTGACGATGCCGGACCTGAAAGAAAGCGTGAATATCGCCAACCTCAATCCGTCCGGCCTTCCAGCGCTGGGAATTGCCAACAACAATCTTTCCGTTGATTTCGATGCCACGGCAACCGTTACGTTCCGCAAGGGTTATGCCGGATACAATAATAGTTTTGGCACATTCGGCATTGCCGAAGATGGAACGATCGTCAGCAGCACAATGGAATGGGCCAATGTTAAAGATGCCGGTCTTGATACCGCGCACACGATTGATCTTCCGGTCGGTACCGATGGTGGCGCGTTTGGTTTCTTCATCATCGGTGATGGCAATACGGCCAACAACGGTTACGGCGGCCTGGATATTTCCGGCGATGGCAATATCCGTTTTGTTTACAACTATGGCAAAGCCGATGCCCGCGATGCCAAGGTTACGGACGTTGGTTCAAAAATCACCGCGATCTATGATGATGGCGCAACGATCAAGGTTCTGAAGGGCAATGTATATTTCTCAACAGATCGTGATGAATCAGCCGCAATCAACAAGGATGGAAAGACCCACGTTGTTTCCGGCCTGATGGATGTGAATGACCTGAAACTCGATGTTGTGAAGGCCGATCTGGCATCGAAGCCCGTCACCCTTGTTAAGAACGGCATTACTGTATCTGCGACGTCGGGCACCCTGATCGCCAATGGCGACCGTATAGGCGTAAAAACAGCAACGGGCAAAGACACGGTTGATGGCACGGAAAAAATCCTAGTCTCCTTTGACCATGCTGCCGAAAAAGTTGCGATTGCGCTGTCCGATATTAATGGCGCTAAATCCGGCGTCGATTTCAAAATTTATATCGAAGGATCAACAACGCCTGTTCTTTATGAATACACAACGGAAACAGGCGTTAGTGCAGGCAAACTCGGTATCCTTCTGAATGGCGCCGATTTTGGTGGCCTGATCACCAAGATTGAAATTTACTCGATCGCCAATTCCAGTAGCGCCGTTGAATCATTCTATCTTGATAATATCAAGGCGTTCATTCCCGGCGGGGCGGATACGGATTCCATCCGTATCGGGTTTGAAGATCTCTACAACACCGGCGACGCCGATTACGAAGATGTTCTGTTCGATCTGAATATCAACCCGGTTCATATCGGCGATATCGAGGGCGGCAATGATATTCTCGATGGCGGCGCCGGCAATGACACGCTTTATGGCGAAGGCGGAAACGATATCCTTGTGATTGGCCTTGGTGCAGACATCGCCCATGGCGGCGTTGGCGCCGATATATTTGCCATCACACTGGTTGACGGTGATGCCGATAAAATCATGGATTTCAATGCAGCCGAAGGCGATACCATCAATATCGCCGATGTGCTGGAAGGATTCGATGCGCTGGCTGATGATATCAACGATTTCGTCCATCTCGTCCAGAACGGCGCCAACACCGAAATCCATATCAACGCCGATGGCGATGCGGGCGGAGTCTTTACCGTGGCTGCCATGGTTCTGGGTACGGTTGACATAGCCTCTATCGTGGCCGATCAGTCGGCGCTGGCTTGATATTTCAAGAATGTGTGGGTAAGAAGGGGGGATGAGCCAATCATCCCCCCTCGACACATTGTTTATCCCGTTTCAAACTGGCCGTCTGTCATGGGCGGATAAGACCTTGTTCATGGGCGCGCAGTATCATCCCGATCTACAGCAGGCCGCGCTTTGGCAATTTTTTAAACCTTTCGCCGATGAATTGACCGCGCATGGTTTTTCCCCATCTGAAAAAATACCCGATCAGAAATTTGATCTTGTCTTGTGTGCGATTCCCAAACAGGTTGATGAATCGAAGTTCTGGATCGCCAACGCGATTGAACGATTGAATGACAAGGGCATCCTTGTTGCCGCTGCGGCGAATGATGCGGGCGGTTCACGTCTTGAAAAATGGTTTGAAGAGGCGGGCCTGACAGCCCTGCAATCTGAATCCAAAAACAAAGCGCGGGTTGTGTGGGGCATGAAGACCAAAGCCGCAGGCACAGCATGGCTGGAACAGGGGGCTGTGTGCAGCCATGATTTTGGCGATGGCTTGCATTTAAAAACTCAGCCGGGATTGTTCAGCTGGGACCGCATTGATTTTGCTTCACGTTTGCTCGTTGAAAATTTTCCACCATCATTATCCGGTCACATCGCCGATTTTGGGTGCGGCTATGGCTATCTTTCCGTGATGGCCATAAAAAATAATCCGAAGGTGACAAAGGTCACACTGGTGGAGGCCGATGCGCGCGCTTTATCCTGCGCTCTGGAAAACCTGACGGGACATGATGTTGTTCCCCTTTGGCATGATGCAACGAAGCCGCTGCAATCCGGCGGCCCGTTCGATTATATATTGATGAACCCGCCTTTTCATACGGGCAAGAAGACCGACATATCGCTGGGGCAATCTTTCATCGTCAATGCCGCCGCGCAATTGAAAAAAGGTGGCTCGCTGACACTCGTTGCCAACACACATTTGCCTTATGAGGCCGTGCTGGAAAAGGCGCTGAAGAATGTGAAGCTGGTGGTGCAGAAAAACGGATTCAAAATTCTGCGAGCCGTAAAATAACTATTCCGCTGCGCGGTCATCCGCGTCTTCTTGCTCGAAGCGCGTTTTCCCATCGGTATCCTGGAAATTTTTTGACCCAGTTTGAACGGCCATCTTCGTTGGGTCGAATGTTTCGCCCTTGGCGTATTGCGTATCGGACAGTGCGCCGGGATGCAGGCCGGTTTCCTTGGCGACCATCATATGCACGGCCTCCATGGATAAGGTACGGTCTTCCCCGCGGAACATGTTGTGCCAGGCGCAGGCGGCATCCATCGTGATAATGGATTTATCGGGCTGCGTGCGTTTGCGCATATGTTCATCAGTCAACTTCACCACTTCGCGCATACATTCATCGGGAATGGTCAGCTTGTGGTGGCGTTCGTAATTCGGGCGGATACCCTGCAAGATCATAAAAGTTTCTTCTAGGCTCGGCATTTTCAAATGCACTTTTTGGAAACGTCGGTCGAGTGCAGGGTCAACGGCCACATAGGTGCGGAATTCATCGATCGTGGTGGCGCCCAGAACGTGGATATCGCCTACGGTCAGATATGGTTTCATCACTTCGGACAGACCGGCATAGGCAGAACCCGTCACGGTCGGCATGATGGTGTGGATCTCATCAATGAACATGATGTAGCGCGGAAATTCCGGATGGTGATAGCGTTCGGCGAGGCCGCGGCAAATCGGAATAAAGCGCGCCTGAAATTCGGCGGGCGAGTTTGTCCCCGCTGCCATCGCTGGCATATCGAGCTCGAGTACTTGCGCGCCTTTCAGGTAATCAGGAACGCGGCCAGCGACCACGGCCTGTGCGAGGCCGACGACGAGCGCGGTCTTACCCACCCCGGCAGGGGCGAGCAAACAGGCGTTCTTCCTGTTCCGTTGTAAAAGGATGAGCATGACGTTGTCGATTTCGGTATCGCGCCCGACAATTGGATCGAACCGGCCTTCTTTGGCCAGCTGCGTGTAGTTCCGGCAATATTGATGGAGCAGGTCTTCGAGTTCGTCCTGCGGCACCTTGAAATTGTAATTCTTTGCCATGCCTGATTTCGTAAATAGATGGGTTTATCCAGTACATATAGTGTACCGGAATTGGTTAATAATGAGCAAACTTTTGAATTACAGAACGTATTTCAGACGGTCGAGATCGGCGTATTTCAACAGGTTCAGGATATTTTCTTCGACCACAGGCTTGGGGCGGTAGCCGATTCCGAGCCCGGCGGCGGCCAGCATGGGAATGTCATTCGCGCCATCGCCGATGGCAACGGTCTGGGCCAGATCAATCCCAAGGTCTTGAGCATGAGATTTCAGGAAGGCAACTTTGGCGTCTTTATCAAGGATCGGTTCAGCCACCGTGCCATCCAATGTGATGCCGTCATTGTTCAGAATGTTTCCATGGTTGGCGTTGAACCCGCATCGCTCCGCAATCGCAGCGGTGAAAAAGGTGAAGCCGCCGGAAACGAGAATGCAGGTCATGCCCTTGGCGCGGCACGACATGATGAGGGCGTCCGCCCCCTTGCACAATTTTGTTTCCTGCAATGTTTTATGAAGCGCGGTGACGGGAAGTCCTTTGAGCAAGGCAACACGTTCGCGCAACGCTGCCTTAAAATCGAGTTCACCATTCATCGCGCGTGCCGTGATGGCGGCGATCTGATCCTTGATACCCGCCTTGGCCGCAAGTTCGTCGAGCGTTTCGGAATCGACGATTGTTGCATCCATGTCGGCGATCAGCATTTTCTTATCTGGGTTCGGATGCGGCGTGCAAAGAACATCGATGTGGTCATCCGCAACAATCGCGCGCAGTTCTGCCATCTGTGTCATCGTTACGGCATTCTGAACGGGAATTCCCGCCGCGATATGTTGTTCAATCCATCCCGGTTTTCCGGCAAAACCGATTGCCTTGTCTTCTATATAGCGTTCAATTTTTTCCAGATGGGCGATGCCGACATTGGTGTCGCTGGCGAGAAGAATGATAGTGTGGGACATCTATGCCGCTTTCGCTGATTTATGGCCGTAATTGATAGCAGTAATATACGCCGACACCGCGCCGCGCCAACCCATGTCTAGTGCATCCGCCGTTATTGCGTGGCCGATGGACACTTCCGCGCATTCCGGCACAGCCGCAATAAACCGCGCTAGGTTGTCGAGATTCAGATCATGCCCTGCATTGATGCCGAGATTGACATTGCGGGCCGCCTGCGCGGTCGCCACATAGTCAGGCAACAGTTTCATATCGAACGCATAAGGGCCAGTATAAAGTTCCACCCGGTCAGCGCCAATGTCGGCGGCGGCACGGGCAAGATCCGGCTTTGCATCGATGAACAAGGATACGCGGCGCCCGGCATCTTTCAGGCGGGCAATCACATCGGTTAGAAATTCTTCGCGGGCGGGAATATCCCATCCATGGTCGGATGTTTTCTGATCCGGCGCATCGGGCACCAAAGTCACCTGATCGCAACGATAGGAGGTGACGAGATTGAGAAATTCTTCATCCGGATACCCTTCGATATTAAATTCGATATCGGCCGGGACATGTTCTTCATTCATCATGAAGCTGGGGAACGGGCTTTTGTAATCGGCGCAAAAACTGGACAGGTCCGGTACGTCGGTGCGGCGGATATGGCGCTGGTCGGGACGGGGATGGATGGTAATGCCGTGCGCCCCGGCATCGAGAACTGATTTCGCCGTGTCCAGAACGGATGGATACCCGATATCCCGCTGGTTACGGAGCAGGGCCACCTTGTTCAAATTTACAGATAATCTGGTCATATCTTGTCATACCTTCTCGAAAACGCTAGGAAAGTGATAGCGCAAGTTCTGCGCTGCCACAAATTTTTTGATGAAGGATATGCATCCATGGATAAACCAGCCGCAAAACCCAAAAATCCCTGTTTTTCGTCAGGCCCTTGCGCCAAGCGGCCGGGCTGGTCCACCGAGGCATTGAAGGATGCGTTCCTTGGCCGGTCTCACCGTGCCGCAACCGGCAAGGCGAAACTGAACGAAGTTTGCGATCGTCACCGCGCCCTGTTGGGTATTCCCGCTAACTACCATGTTGCAATTGTCCCGGCATCCGATACCGGCGCGATTGAAATGGCGATGTGGTCGATGCTCGGCGCGCGCCCTGTTGACATGGTCTACTGGGAAGCATTCGGTTTGGATTGGTCCAAAGATGTCACGAATGAATTGAAACTCGACAATGTCACCGTGCACAAGGCGGCCTATGGTGAGATTCCCGATCTTTCCAAAGTGAACACAAAAGAAAACGATGTCGTCTTCACATGGAATGGCACAACCTCTGGCGTTCGCTCACCCAATGGCGACTGGATTGCCGCAGACCGCAAGGGCCTGATCTTCTGCGATGCGACCTCCGCCGTGTTTGCCTATGACATGCCGTGGGACAAGCTCGATATCACGACATGGTCTTGGCAAAAGGTTCTGGGCGGTGAAGGTGCGCATGGTATGCTGGTTCTTTCCCCACGCGCGATTGAACGCCTTGAATCCTACAAACCATCACGCCCATTGCCGAAAATTTTCCGCATGACCAAGGGCGGAAAGGTTGCCGATGGTATTTTCAAGGGTGAAACGATCAACACACCATCGATGATGGCGGTGGAAGATTGCCTTGATGCGCTGAAATGGGTTGAAAGTCTGGGCGGTGTTCAGAAAACAATCGCGCGTTCGCAAGGCAATTTGAAAGCCATTGAATCCTGGGTTGCCAAAACACCATGGATTGATTTCCTTTGCAAGGATTCATCCGTTCGCTCCAACACCTCGATCACGCTGGTAATTACCGAAGACTGGTTGAATGCAAAATCAGATGATGACCAGCAGGCCTTTATCAAGGGCATGGTCAAATTGCTCGACAAGGAAAACGCGGCTTATGATATCGCGTCCTACCGCGATGCACCGGCGGGTCTTCGTATCTGGGGTGGCGCCACGGTGGAAACATCGGATGTTGAGGCACTGACTCATTGGCTCGAATGGGCTTTTGAAACCGCCAAGGGCGAAGAGCTTAAGAAAGCCGCATAGAAAAATTAAAGGGCCCTAACGGGCCCTTTTTTACGAACGATTTTTACCGTCTTCGAGCGTTTCAATCCATTCTCGTGCTTGATAGCAGAAATTGGTATCGATCGCCGTTTCATAAACGCGGCAGAGAAGGCGGGTCTGTTCGGAATCGAGCCCGGCCACTTCATATTCGCCCGGTACTTCATGGGTAAAAATTTCAACATCATCGGGCAGCAGGCGGCGCAGTTCAAAAAATGCGCGCGGCATGTGCGATTGGGTAGTGATCAAAAGGATGCTTTTGACGTGGTTCTTGAGGGCCCAGTCCGAGCCCATCATTGCATTCTCAATCGTGTTCTCGGCCGTCAGATCGATGAAGATTTTGTCTTTTTGGTTTTTGAGTTTGCGCAGGAGCTTTTTAACCTGTGGCTCCTTGGCGTTGACGAAATAATCATTGCCCGTGATCATCAGTTTTTCGGTCAGGCCCTTGCTGTAAAGTTTGTACCCTTCGGCCAGGCGGTCAGATGATCCGGAAAACACCATGACGGCATCGGTTTTTTCTGCCGGGGGAAGGGTGCTATAGGTCAAATGACCTTCAAAATAATGGCCAAGCAGGGGCGCGGACACAAATCCCGCCACCAGCACCAAAGCAATAATCGTCCTACGCCAAAAAATCATCGTGGGGCGTTTTAGGGCGAATCGATTCGAAAAGCCACCAGAATTTTCAAACAATCGCTAATTTTTTCAACAGGCTGCCGATTGTGGCGACGGTGTGGCAAACCGTACCAGCGAAACCCCCTTGCCTTCGGAGCGCGGCCTGCTACGGTGGAGGTCTGTTTTCCTAACAAGACAAAATAGGAGTTAAAAAGAGAACATGCCAAAAGTCCTGATTTCCGACAAAATGAACGACCTTGCCGAAAGCATCTTTAAACAAAAAGGTGTTGAGGTTGATGTTAAGACCGGTTTGAAACCCGAAGAACTTATCGCCATTATCGGCGACTATGATGGCCTCGCCATCCGTTCCTCCACTACCGTCACTCCCGAAGTTCTAGCCGCCGCGAAAAAGTTAAAAGTTATCGGCCGCGCCGGAATCGGCGTTGATAACGTCGATGTGAAGGAATCCACCAATCGCGGCGTCATCGTCATGAACACGCCGTTTGGCAATTCCATCACCACGGCGGAACATGCCATTGCAATGATGTTCTCCCTCGCCCGCGATATCCCGGTGGCCAATGCTTCAACGCATGCGGGCAAATGGGAAAAGAACCGCTTCATGGGTGTTGAACTTTATAACAAAAC
>CAZUYV010000033.1:0-11402 GCA_964624435.1 uncultured Micavibrio sp.
GGTGTTTTTAGAACTTGATCCATATAAAGGTTTAGATCGCCAACGAATCGATCATCTTTGATCAATTTTCCAGTTGGCTTTCTGACATAATTTCCATCTGCATCCATACGCGGGATTTTACGTGTCATCAGGTCTGTGAAATCTGCGCTCATGGCTGCCAGCTGGCGAAGCATAAAGAAATCAGCGTCTGTTCTGGCCCCAGGATTTCTATCCCACATTTCATGGATGCGTTTTTCTCGCGAAGCATAAATACTGGTTGCACTCTTGCCGAGATCTTCCCAGCGGTCATGGTCGTAATCGACGGTAACTGCTACTTCAAGACCACCGTAATTTTCAAAATATTCTTCTTTGAGCACGCCAGAACGGATTTTGGCAAAACGATATAAAATCTGCCGTGTCTGGTGAAACCAGTTCGGTGTTTCCCCATCCGCACGATATTCAAATTCTCCGATGCTATCGGCAAGCGTATCCTCGAAAGCCCAGTGAGGAAGCAACCAATCCATTTCCTTGTAAAAATTAAAGAACGACTGCTTGGTAATTTCAGCGTTCTCAGGAAGGATGGCTTCTGCTTTGGATTTGAAATTGATTTCAGCCAAAAGTTGATCTATCGCAGCATTAATATGCCTGCGATGGCTTCTCTGGCTTGATTGATCAAAATGGGGCTTCATTTATTTTCTATAATACGTTTACAAATTTCAGCCGATTTATAACATAAAGAGCATAAGTTGCAACGAAAATATGTAAATTAACCCATTAACGAACAGGGAATGGTTAATCCCGTAAAAGCTCGTTAATCCCCGTCTTACTGCGGGTTTTGGCGTCTACACGCTTTACAATAACTGCGCAGGACAGAGATGGGCCGGGCGCGCCGCTTGGCAAGGGTTTGCCGGGTAAATTTCCGGGGACCACGACGGAATAGGCCGGGACGCGGCCAATGAAGATTTCGCCGGTTTCCCGGTCGATGATCTTGGTGGAGGCGCTAAGGAAAACACCCATGGACAAAACGGCCCCTTCTTCAACGATCACGCCTTCCGCCACTTCGGACCGGGCGCCGATAAAGCAGTTGTCTTCGATGATCACCGGACCGGCTTGCAAAGGCTCCAGAACGCCGCCGATGCCGACGCCGCCGGAGATGTGGCAGTTCTTCCCGATCTGAGCGCAGGAGCCGATGGTCACCCATGTATCGACCATTGTGCCTTCGCCGACATAGGCGCCGACATTGACGAAGGATGGCATCAAAACAACGTTGGGGCCGATATAGGCGCTACTACGGACAATGCTGCCCGGTACGGCGCGGAAACCCATTTCCTTAAAACGTTCAGGGCTCCAGCCATCAAATTTCGATGGCACCTTGTCCCACCATGTCGATCCGCCGGGGCCGCCGGAGATGGCCTGATTGGCATCGAGGCGGAAAGAAAGTAATACGGCCTTTTTCAGCCATTGATGAACTGCCCATCCTGTCGCTTCCTTCGTTGCTATACGAAGTTCGCCGCCACAAAGCGATTCCAGAACCTGATAAACGGCATCGCGCAACTCGCCCTTGGTCGCGGGGGAGACGGTTTCTTTTTCGTCCCAACCTTTTTCAATGATCGAAGCAAGAGTGGTATCTGGTTTGCGGGCAGGGCTAGTCATGAGCGGGTCCTTAAAATGTCTTCGTTGAGAATGATTAGCAATGGACCATAGAAACTGAGGCCCCGCAAGGGTTTTTGCCGCTCTAAGGGAACGAATCCGGGGCTTTTGCCGTTTGCCATGGGCGAGAGAAAAGGAGCCCGTTATGTCTTACGTACACAAGCTGATAAATGATGATGAAAAACTGATCGGGATTGCCCGCTTGCATTGGATTTATATCCTGCAAGGACTGGCCTGGTTTTTCGCACTGGCGGCATCGGGCTTTGTTTTAAGCTATCTGATGAACCGTGGCATGGCGGCAATGATGAGCCTGTCCGACAATCCATTTATCCCGGCACCACTGCTTGGCCTTAGCAATGGAGTCATGTTGTTTATGCTTGCCGCTGGCTTCATGATTTTTGCTTTCTATGTCATCAAAGTGATCTCGACCAGCATTGCGCTGACGGATCGCCGCGTCATTCACAAACACGGACTGATTTTTGTGAAAGCCCATCACATTGATCTGGAAGAAGTGCGCGGAGAAAATCTTGATCTCGGGTATCTCGGCCGCATCCTCGGTTACGGTTATGTGATGCTCGATTGCCGTTTTATTGGTGATGTCAAGTTGCCTGCTGTTGAAAATCCGGAACGGTTTTTACGCGCGCTGCATGATCGCCGGGCCCATGCGCAAGATACGCTCAACCTTATTGCCGGGAAATCCGGTGTACAGACTCCTATCAACATTGTTTCGGGAGGAGAGCCACCACAACAACCACAGCAGCCAGAACAACCGCAACAACCAGAAATACAACCGCCCGCCCCTGCACCGGAAGTGGCACCAACACCGCCGGATCAGATTCCAACGCCGCCTAATCAACCAATGCCAAACCAGCCACCGCCGATGGATCAGCAGCAGGCAGGGGGCAACACGATCGAAAAGATGAAGCCAGAAATCAAGCGCCGGATCGAAAAGGTTAAGCAGGATATGATGGCCGATCTTGAAATTAAGCAGGCCAAGAATGATGAAATTCAAGCGCCAGCTTCACTGGAACAGGTACGTGCCCGCGGTGGTGATGAGCCGGATCTTGATATGCACAAAACCCAGAGACAAACGCAGGTGGCTCATCAACAAGATCAGCAGCCTCAAGAAAAACTGCCGAGCAATCCAATACAAGAACAATCAAAACCGCAACAAGCTCCCGTGTTGAGCAAGGAAGCAATTGCACAGGTTGTTGAGCAAGTAACGCCGCAGATCGCGCAGGAAGTCGTGAAGGAGATGGCCCGCGAAGGTTTGATCAAACCTCCTGCCCCACCTGAAAATGATAACAACATTGACAACAAGCTAAACCACGTCTTTGATGATGCCGCATTGGATAAGGATAACCTGCCGCATCATGACGATAACAATAAACTGGAACACGCAATCCATTGATCAATGGGAACAGGCCTTCGCCCGAATCCCTTATTCCAATATCCTTCAATCCTATTCCTATGCGCAGGCCGCCGTTCCGGTTTTAAAACAAAAACCGCGCTGGGGTTTGATTCAGATCAACGGTCAAGATGCTGGTATCGTACAGGTGTTTGAGGCTGGCATGCTTTGGAACCTTGTTCATGCCGTGCTGGTGGATCGCGGCCCGTTATGGTTCGAAGGGTTTGGCGGGGCATTGCACGTCAAATTATTTTTTGATGAGATGAACCGGCAACTCCCGTTGCGCTTCGGTCGTAAACGACGTCTCCTGCCTGAAATTGAAGATGGGCCGACAGCGCAAAAATTGATTGCCCAGACAGGCCTCACCCGTGTGGGAACCGGTTATGAAACTATCTGGGTTGATTTACAGCCTTCGGAAGATGAGCTTCGGGCCAACCTCAAATCCAACTGGCGCAACAAACTGAACAAAGCCGAGAAGGCGGATCTGGTTGTTGAATTGGATGAAAGCGGGGCGTTGATCGACTGGGCGGCTGGAATTTATACAGCCGATAAAACTGCGCGGGACTATAACGGCATTTCGCCCAAGTTATTTGCCAGCTATGCCCGAATTTTGGCACAAAAAGGGAATCTTATAATCGGCCGGGCGCTCTATAACGGTCAACCCGCTGCATTTGCCGTCAGTGTTGAACATGGGCGCAGTGCAACCTATCTGATTGGTTGGTCTTCCGATGTGGGAAGAGAGCATGCTGCGCACACATTGCTCTTGTGGCAAAGCGCGCTGCGGCTTAAAAACAAGGGAATCAAGGAATTTGATCTGGGTGGAATCAACGATGAAGGTGCGCAAGGTGTCAAAACATTCAAAGAAGGTCTGGGCGGGCGCACTGTGCGCTATGTTGGCCATTATTGCTAGCGCTGCGTTTGCAGCCCAAGGCAGCACGGCAGAAGCTCAGAAATCATCAGCCAAGCCCGGCATCCAGAAAATGGACTATGATGTTTATGCGGGCGGCTTTCATGTTGTCTCCGCCAATTTGGTCGTCGATACCGCTAAGAAGAGCGATTATTTCATCCGCCTCAATGCCAACACCCATGGCATGCTGGCCAAGCTTGCACCATGGGACGGCTATTTCGAAAGCAAGGGTTGGTACGACCTGAACACAGGCATGCCGCGTCCACAACTTCACACATCTTCCAGCACATGGCGCGGTGAGGGGGAGATCAAGGAATACCGGTACAACAAAGATGGGTCTTTCATCGATTACCGCATCAAGGATGATAAGCATGATGGAAAATCGCCGGAAGAAGTTGATTCAGTTCTGACACAGGGCACCACCGATGCGTTTTCGGCGGCCCTGCGCGTTATGGCCAAAATTTCCAAGGATGGAAAATGTGAAGGGTCTGATGATGTGTTTGATGGCAATCGCCGTTTTACGCAGGTCTTCGTGCACAAGGCCTCGGTCGATCTGAAGGCCAATGAATATAACGTCTATGCCGGCCCCGCCGTGGAATGCACGATTGAGGTCAAACAAGGCCCCGGAAAATGGCATGAAAAACCCCGCGGTTGGATGTCCATTCAGGAACAGGGGCGGGAACGCGGCACCATGCCGACTATCTGGTTCGCGCAAGTGGCGCCGGGCCAGCCCGCCGTGCCTGTCAAAATCAGGGTTAAAACTGAATATGGCACACTTTTTATGCATTTGACGGGTTACAATGGCGCCGGAAAGTCGCTAAAACTCCTCAAGGAATAATGTAACGTCCTGCAACACCTTGTGATTTGAGGTTGCAGGCGTTTTACGCAAAAAGTGTAAAGTATGAAACGCAAAGATCCCCTCGCTATTGTTATTCTCGCGGCCGGTAAAGGCACGCGCATGAAATCGCACCTGCCCAAGGTGATGCATGAAATCGCGGGCCGCCCGATGATCGGCTGGCTGATTGAGGTTGCGGAAAGTCTTTCCCCTGAAAAAATTATCGTGGTTACGGCAGAAGGCATGGACGATGTTACCGCCGCCGTAGCCCCCCACCAGATTGCCATTCAAAAAGAGCAGCGTGGAACAGGCGATGCTGTGAAACCGGCGCTGCCTTTCTTAAAAGGGTTCGAAGGTAAAGTTCTGATCCTGCTCGGCGATGAACCATTTCTTGATCGTGACGTGCTGGAAGAAATGATTGGCTGGAACGGCCTCTCGGTTATGGCTGTACGTCCGCTTTCACCCAAGGGACTTGGCCGGATGATTGCCAATGATGATGGGACGCTGGACCGCATCGTTGAAGAAAAAGACGCTACCGAAGAACAAAAAGAAATACGCCTGTGCAATGCCGGGAATTTTTGCGTGCCTTCCTCGCATCTTGGCAAGTGGCTGGACCAGCTTGGCAATGACAACGCCCAGAATGAATATTACCTAACCGATATTCCGCGTATCGCGGAAAAAGATGGGTATCTGACTTACGTTGTTGAAAACGAAGTGCAGTGGGTCTGGGGTATCAATACACGGGCAGAGCTCGCCGAACATGAACGCATGGCGCAAGTAAATTTGCGTGAAAAGGCAATGGCCAGCGGTGCAACGCTGATTGATCCGAACACGGTGACGCTTGGGTTTGATACTGTGCTGGGGCAGGATGTTGTGATTGAACCCAACGTTGTGTTTGGCCCCGGTGTCACGGTTGCCGACAATGTTGTCATTCATGCTTTCTCACATCTCGCTGATGTGAAGATAGATTCAGGTGCTTCCATCGGCCCGTTTGCGCGCATTCGCGGCGGGGCAGAGATCAAATCCAATGCCAAGGTCGGCAATTTCGTTGAAATCAAAAAATCAACACTGGGCGAGGGCGCAAAGGTCAACCACCTCGCCTATATCGGCGATGCAACGATTGGCGCCAAGAGCAATATTGGCGCGGGCACGATCACTTGCAATTACGATGGGTTCGACAAACACAAAACAAATATCGGTGCGGGCGTGTTCGTCGGATCGAACTCTACGCTGGTCGCACCATTAAAAATTGACGATGGTGCGTTCGTTGCCGCCGGGTCCGTTGTGACCAACGATGTGCCAAAAGACGCGCTGGTTCTGGCGCGTACCCGGTCTGTTACCAAAGATGGCTGGGCCGCGGATTACCGCGATCGGAAGAAAAAGTAGGAGCTTTTAAGAATGTGCGGAATTATCGGGATTGTTGGAAAAGAAAATGCAGCGCCACGCTTGGTGGAAGGGCTGCGCCGTCTTGAATATCGCGGCTATGATTCTGCCGGGATCGCGTGCCTTGTGGATGGCCAGATCGAACGCCGTCGCGCTGAAGACAAGCTCATCAATCTCGATGCTCGTCTGAAACAAGAACCTTAGAGCGGAACGACCGGCATTGGCCACACACGCTGGGCGACGCATGGTGGTCCGACTGAAAATAACGCCCATCCGCATGCAACGGATTCCGTTGCTGTCGTCCATAACGGTATCATCGAAAATTATCAGGAAATCAAGGAAGAGCTGTCGGCTTATCAATATCGTTTCGTATCCGACACAGACACCGAAGTAATTGCCCACCTTGTTACCCACAATATGAAACAGGGTATGGCACCGCAGGAAGCCGCCGATGCCGCTATCAATAAACTGGAAGGTGCCTATGCGCTGGCCATTATGTTTGCCGGTGAAGACAATCTGATGATCGGTGCCCGCCAAGGTACACCACTCGCTGTTGGCTATGGTGAAGGCGAAATGTATCTGGGTTCTGATTCCTATGCATTGGCAGGCCTCACACGCAAGGTCAGCTTCCTTGAAGATGGCGACCGCGTTGCCATTACACACAACACCGTGCGTATTTATAATCGCGCTAATGACAATATCGAACGCGCCATTCGCGTGACGGCGCAGAGCGGTTTGACAGCGGATAAAGGCCCATACCCGCATTTCATGCTGAAAGAAATTTATGAACAGCCCGCAGTGATTGGTGACACGCTGAATTCTTTTATCAATCCGGCCACGGGCGATATCTCCTTGCCTGCTGACATTCTCGAGATGCTGGAACGGGCCCCGCGTATTACGCTGGTTGCCTGTGGTACAGCCTCTTATGCGTGTCTTGTTGCCAAATACTGGTTCGAGCAAGTTGCGCGCATTCCGTGTGAAGTGGATATTGCCTCTGAATTCCGTTACCGCGAAGCACCGATGCCAGAAGGTGGCGTTGCATTGTTTGTGTCGCAGTCAGGTGAAACTCTCGATACGCTCGAAGCGCTTCGTTATTGCAAGCGCCAGAACCAGAAAATTCTTTCCATCGTCAACACGATTGAGAGCACAATTGAACGTGAATCCGATGCTGTTCTGCACACGCTGGCCGGTCCCGAAATTGGCGTGGCGTCTACCAAGGCATTCACGACCCAGCTCTCAACGCTGGCTTGCCTTGCGCTCGCACTCGGTGTGAAGAAGGGCGTCATCGATGCCGCGAAGAAGGCAACGATGACAGAAGCTCTGCGTCACCTGCCAAAACAGGCCGCAGATATCCTCAACCATGATATTGAAATCAAGACTATCGCCAAGGACATCATGGCCGCGCGCGATATGCTCTATCTCGGTCGTGGTGCGCTGTACCCGATCGCTTTGGAAGGCGCGCTGAAACTTAAGGAAATTTCCTATATTCATGCTGAAGGTTATGCCGCCGGTGAAATGAAACATGGCCCCATCGCCTTGATCGATGAGAATGTTCCAGTTGTTGTCGTAGCACCGGGCAATGATGTTCTGTTTGAAAAGACTGCCAGCAATGTGCAGGAAACGGTCGCCCGTGGCGGTAAGATCTTATTGTTCTCTGACAAGGCAGGATGCGCCAAGCTTCAAAAGCAAAGCCAGTGGCAGGTTGTGCTGGATGAGGTCCATGCCTTTGTCGCGCCGATTCTTTACACCATCCCCGTGCAATTGCTGGCCTATCATGTCGCGGTTGCCAAAGGCACCGATGTTGATCAGCCCCGCAATCTCGCCAAATCCGTGACGGTGGAATAGGGGCCCCATGTCCTCCCTAAAATACAGGCCGGAGATCGATGGGCTGCGTGCGATCGCGGTTGTTTCCGTCGTCTTGTATCATGCTCATATTTTTCTGGGGGGGCATCGGCTGCTTCCGGGGGGGTTTCTTGGCGTCGATATATTCTTCGTTATTTCCGGTTATCTCATCAGCAAAATTATCCTGACTGATATTATAGAGAACCGCTTCTCTTTTATGAATTTTTATGAACGACGGGCGCGGCGTATTTTGCCCGCCTTGTTCCTTGTGATGGCCGCTTCCATTCCCTTTGCGACCATCATGATGTTACCAAAGGCTTTTGGTGAATATGCCGATAGTTTGATGGCCACGCTGTTTTTTGGGTCCAATATCTTTTTCTGGATGCAGGATAGCTATACCGCGGTCGCCAGTGACTATAAACCATTCCTGCATACATGGAGTCTTTCTGTTGAAGAGCAATTCTATCTCTTCTTCCCGCCGCTGTTATTGCTGCTTGCTAGAAAGAAACTTGCATCAGGGCTGTTTTTTGCGGCGCTGATATTCTGCTCTTTCATTCTTGCAATCAGTTTGATTCCACATCATGCCGACGCGGCATTTTATTTGTTGCCAACACGGGCATGGGAGTTGCTGGCCGGTTATCTTGTGGCAAGGCATGAAATCATAAGAACCGCACCCGAGACAAAAAAATGGGGGAGCTGGGCTGGAATCGTTTTAATCGCCCTGCCCCTTTTTCTGGTGAATGACACGATGCCCCACCCTGGCATTGCGACGATTTCCTCTGTTATTGGCGCAGTTCTTATTCTGGTGCATGGACGTGGAAACTGGCTTCTCTCCTTCAAACCTGCTGTGTTGATTGGGCTTGCGTCCTATTCGTTCTACCTCTGGCATCAACCTGTGTTTGCCTTTGCCCGCATCCATAATGGTGGAACATTATCTACGCTCGAAAAAGGCGGACTGATTTTACTAAGCCTTCTTCTTGCCGCGGGAAGCTGGTATTTCGTTGAACGGCCTTTTCGCAACAGAGACAGGACATCTACTAAAACACTTTGGTTGTTTGTACTGGGCGGGGCAGTATTTTTTACCGGGTTTTATGCCGTCCAGAAAGCGTTCGATCTGAAAGGCCGACTTGTCCCTATCAATGAAATTGCTGCCCGCGCTACAGATATGACGTATATCCCGAATGCCTATCGCGATGATCCGTGCCGCAAAGATGCAGGACCTTATTGCGTTCGTGGCAAAGAAGGCGGTGCGCGCTGGATTGTCGTGGGGGATTCGCATCTTGATCGCGTGGCACCTGTTCTGTGGGATCGATTAAAAGATAAGGGCGTTCAAATGACTTTCCTTGAAAGCGGTGGCTGTGGTTATGCACCCGGAATGGAAGTTATGCTGGATGGAAAACCCGATGTCTGCACCGCAGAGATCAACCAATCCCGCCGTGATTATCTTCTGGCACAACCACCATCCACGATTGTTGTGATGGCCCGCTACCCGCTCTATATCGAAGGGGCATGGTTTAATAACGGTGAAGGGGGTCTTGAAGATACGGGCAGTATGATGATGCGTCCTGCCGGAAAAGATCTTCCCGATGGCGAGCGTAAAAAAGCTGTGGCAAGTGGAGTGACATCATCTATCAAAGAACTTCTTAAGGCGGGTCATAAGATTATTCTTGTCTATCCTGTGCCTGAGGCAGGCTGGGATGTTCCTGCTATGATGAATAGTCAAACCAAGGGCATGGATGCCACGCAACGAATGGAATGGATGGAATCGGAAAATCTTTCGACATCTCATGCACTTTTCAAAAAACGAACAGGGGCAACGTATGCGGCCCTAAATGCTGTGCCAGATCAAAAATCACTCATCCGTATTTATCCGGAAAAACTATTGTGCCGTCATGATCGTTGCCTAACGCATGACGATGCAGCGTTGTTTTACAGCGATGATGATCATCTTTCGCAAGTGGGTGCGAATAAGCTCGTCGATCAAATACTGAAATCTATAGACTGAAAGTTTTCTCTGGCCAGGCCAAAAGGTTTTCGTATTTTTTACCGGCGCGGAACGGCACGAGGCTCGGGCATTCGCGTGATCTTAAAATCCCGTGGAAACTGTATCCTTGAGGGAAGAATTTTTGTAAATCTTCAAGCGACCCGAAGTCCTTGCGGGATTCATCGCCAAGTTCAAATACGACGGCAGGGCGATGATGTTCCAGCGTGTCTTTTAACCCACGCAGGACATAGGATTCAAAACCTTCGGTATCTATTTTCAGAAGCGTTGGTTTGATGCCGAGTTCGGCAATCACAGGGTCGCCCTTGCGAACTTCCAGCGTGATCGGCGCCGCGCCCTGATCCGCCGCGAAAGAACCCACGCCCAGATTGCCTCCAGCGGGTGGAAAATAGGGGAGATGGGCGTCTTGGTCTGACAGGCCAAAGGGCAAAACCTGCACATGCGAAAAATCATTGAGGGCGAGGTTGCGCAACGCGCGGTCGCGTACCATGCCCCACGGTTCAAACCCATAGGCGTAGCGGGCCTTGGCGGCAACTGCGACGAGATGCTGGCCGACATTGGTGCCGATATCCAGATAAACGGGGTTTTCCTGATGTTCCAGGATCGTGCGCATCAGGCGCAGGGTGGCGGCTTCATGGCTGCCATAGGTATAGATTTTATCATCCTGATGATTGCCGGTTTGCCCTTCAAAAAACGCATCAAACACTTTAACCTGAAAGGTGAGACCAGTTGCGGGAGAGCCCGCAAGTTTCCCGATCTTCTTGCGAAGACGCAGGGGGATCAGATCGTTTCGCAGCAACGGCAATAGGGCTGGTAACATTGTCATAGGGCTTATAGGTATAGGATATGAACATCTTTGTGAAGAGCGGCACGGGCAGTAATACATCCCCCCTTTTGTGGTTATGGGTCCCCATAGCCCTGTTGTTCATGGTTACAGGGATTGACCTGTTCATGACAGGCCCGCATTTGCGCGCCATGTATACCGAAGGTGGCCCTGTTGAGGCGATACAATTTTTGTTCATGGTAGGGGCTGTTTTGATTGCGGCTTGTCGCCTCTTTCAGATGGAAGGGAAATTTCTCAAAATCTGGGTGGCTCTTCTTCTGGTCGGGAGCATTTATATTGCCGGGGAAGAAGTCAGTTGGGGCCAATGGATTTTTGGCTGGGTCACACCGGAGTTCTGGTCAGGGGTTAACGACCAGAATGAAACCAATCTTCACAACACCTCCGCCTGGCTCGACCAAAAACCGCGCATTCTGCTTTTTGTCGGTATGGTCGTGGGCGGCCTAATTATCCCGGCGCTGCGACGTTGGCGGCCCGGTTTTCTGCCAACCCGCTTTGCCGCAATCTACCCGCAGGATCACATGGCCGTGACGGCGCTTGGGGTGCTTGTGCCTT
>CAZUYV010000034.1:0-11357 GCA_964624435.1 uncultured Micavibrio sp.
CGCCCTGACCAAACACCTGCACTTGGCCAACACCGGGAAGACGGGCAAGGCGGTCTTTGATATTCAGGGTGGCGTAGTTGCCAAGATACAGAGAGTCATAAGACGCATCGGGAGACAGCACGTTTACGACGAGCGTGATGTCAGAGGAGCTCTTGATCGTTGTCACACCGAGCTGGCGGACGATATCGGGCAGGCGGGGCGTTGCTTGCCCCACGCGGTTTTGCACCATCTGCTGCGCCAAGTCGGCATCTGTGCCGATCTTAAACGTAACAGTGAGCTGCAGCACGCCGTCTGTTGTCGCGAGGGACGACATATAGAGCATGTTTTCCACGCCGTTAATCTGTTCTTCCAGTGGCGTTGCCACCGTTTCCGCAATGACGGCCGGGGTCGCACCGGGGAAGGTCGCGCTCACCACCACGGATGGCGGGGCGACTTCGGGATATTCCGAGACCGGCAAATTGAAGAGCGAGATAAGCCCGCCCATGAAAACCAGGATCGATAACACCGCCGCGAAAATGGGGCGATCGATAAAGAAGCGTGAGAAGTTCATAATGCTTATTCCTGTGCCGGGGTTGCTTCGTCAGTTGGGGAAGAAGGGGCGCCGAGGTCAACGACCGGGGCACCTTCGACAGTTTCTGGTGTTGGTTCTTCGGATGCGGCGGGCGCGGCGTCAACAGCCGCCGGTTCTTCTGCAACCGGTACTTCTTCAGCCGCGGGGGCCGCTGCATCTTCGGCAGGAGCTTCAGCCGCCGCAGCCGGGGCACCGCCACCAGCCTGCGCTGCCATCTGCGCTTTCATCGCTTCCAGTTCTTCCGGTGTCATCGGTTGAACCTTGGCGCCGGGGCGCAGTTTCATCAGGCCATCGATAATCACGCGATCACCGACAGACAGGCCAGAGGTGATGATACGCTCACCGCCCACACTATCGCCCAACTGGACTTCACGGTAGGTCGCCGCGTTATCCTGACCCACGACCAGAACATATTTGCGGTTCTGGTCTGTGCCGATGGCTTTTTCCGTGATGGCGATCAGGCTTTCTTCACTGGGTGAACCGATTTCCACCTTGGCGAACATGCCGGGCAACAGCGCACCATCTTCATTGGTGAAGACCGCGCGGGCGCGGATTGTCCCGCTCGATGGATTGATTTTGTTGTCGAAGCTTTTGATCTTGCCGCTGTACCATTTCTCATCATTCGGCATCTGCATGCGGACAGGAACTTCCTGCTCGCTTTCGACAGTCTGGGACGATTTTTGACGGATAAATTTCAGGTAGGTTTGCTCATCCACTTCGAAATCGGCATAGATATCCTTGTCCGACACGATGGTGGTCAGCAGCGGCGCGCTGGCCGCATTCACAAGGTTGCCTTCGGTGATTTCCGGGCGGCTGATACGGCCTGTGATCGGTGCCTTAATGGACGCATTATCGAGATCTACCTGCGCACTCTTTACCCGCGCTGCAGCGGCCGTGACATTGTTGTTCGCCACTTTCATCGCGTTGGTGCGCTGATCGTAGACCTGTTTCGAGAGGGCGCCTGTCTTAATCAGTTCTTCCGCGCGTTCCAGTTCTTTCTTGGCATACACAACATCAGAGTTGGCGGCAGCAAGATCAGCCTTGGCCTGTGATACAGCGGCGGCATAGGGGCGCGGATCGATATTATAAAGAAGGTCGCCCTTGTTAACGACCTGGCCATCGGTGAAGTTGACCTTTTCGATCAGGCCGCTGACCTGCGGGCGGATTTCCACGTAATCAACCGCAGCAAGGCGGGCCGAAAAATCTTTCCAGATCGCAACCGGCTTTTGTTCTACCGTCACAACCGGCACAGGCATGGCAGGCATTTCGCCGCCCATCTGGCCAATCGCGCTGGAAGGGTTCATCGTCTGAATAATGGCAACGCCACTGATCAGGGTCAGGATGGCAGCAGCACTCAGCAGCAACTTGTTTTTTGCGGGGCGGGACATATCAGTTTCTCCTTGAAATTTCTTTTTGGTCTATTTCGGGGTATGGCACGCCGAGGATACGGGCGACGCCGGGTTTCAAATCACGTTCCAGCCCATCGAGGCTGTTGTGGATGCGGGCCATCATCATCTGGCCGGTCACAAAATCATGCACTTCTTCGGTTTTGTTGTCGATCTCATCTTCGCGGATTAGGCCTTCACCCGCCGCTTGTTGCAACACCTGGCGCATGAAGCATTTGCAGCGTGAGAACATCTCGCAGATTTTCTCGCTGATACCCGGTGTTCCTTCGCCGATCATTTCCGATGCGAGCGCGCCAAACGGGCAGCCGCACACACGGCCGTATTTCACCATGGTTTCGCGCTGTTCTTCAATCACGGAATCGGCCATGCGTTCAAGCCGCTGCAGGGCGGAAAGATCGGAGGCGAACAAGCGCTCCATATCTGGTCTTACGACATGTTCGTAATATTCTTCCATCGTGGTGATGGCGAGGTCTTGCTTAGAGGGGAAGTAGTGATAGAAGCTGCCCTTTTTCACGCCGGCTGTTTTGCAGATATCATCGACACTGACGGCGCCATAGCTCGATGTCCACAGCAGATCACTGGCCGTGTCGATCAATTTCTGACGGGTGCCGTTGTCGGGGCGGGGCATTCTATTCTCTCTCATTTCGCACTTTTCGCAGTGCAATAACCATTCTTACAAATAGAGTTTTTTACCGGACAGTCAACTATTATCAAGCGTGAAATTTTGTCCTTATTTTCCATTGACTTAACGCCGGGGTGGTCCATGATTACTACAAGTATTTATGTGACTGGAAGGACAAGCCATGATTCTGTTTTTCCCCCAATATCAGGCGGGGTACGTGCCAAGCAACATCCCGGTCGGGACGCCCGCCCTGCGCGAACTGTGGCAATCGGCACCCGGTTTTGCCGAAGTGCCGTTGCAGCCGACCGATATCACCAAGCCGGACATGAACCGCCATATCAAGTTCCGCAAAATTCTGAACATACAATTGTTCGATGCCATGGATATTGTCAAACGGGCGCAGCCTGATTTTATCGTCACGACAGGCGGCGATTGCGGCGCATCGTTTGTGCCCATTGCGTATATGAATGAAAAATACAATGGCAAGATCGGCGTGATTTGGGTGGATGCGCATGCCGACATCCATTCGCCATCAACATCGCCATCGGGGAATTATCACGGCATGGTGCTGCGCCATTTGATGGGGCAAGTCGAATTCGATGTGCAGCCACGCGTGCCATTGAAGCCTGAGCAAATCGCCTATCTGGGTTTGCGCGATACGGAAGTGGAAGAAGACAAATTCATTGCCAGTCAGGGCATTCCACGCTTTGGCGCCAATGAGGTGATGGCGGGCAATGCCCCGATGGATGCGATCATCGCGCATTTTAAAAAGAATGGCATCACGCATCTTCACCTTCATGTCGATTGCGATGTGATGGATGACAAGATATTCCCGCATGTGCATGTGCCGGAATCAGGCGGGCTCACGCTCGGGCGTCTTCTTCAGTTGCTCCAATATCTGCGCAGCAAGATGCCGATGGCGGGATGTTGCCTCACCGAATATGCGCCGGCAACGCCGGGGGTCGGGCTGGATATCGTCAAACGCGTTTATACCGAAGGGTTGGGGCTCACGCTTCCTGCCTAGGAACCTTTCACCGCGATAGCCGTTTGTTTCTCACGGACAAAATTTAGGAGAGAAACGAATGAGCATTACCACCATTATATTGATTATCTTGTTATTGATGTTGATTGGCGCGTTGCCAACCTGGGGCCATTCCCGCAGCTGGGGATATTTCCCTTCCGGCGGTTTGGGCCTTGTGCTTGTCATCCTGCTGATCCTGATGTTGTTGGGCAAGATATAAAGTTCGGAAAACCGCTCCTTTTCAGGGGCGGTTTTTTACATGATAACATACTGTTTCAAAACAGTTTTTTGAAGAATGATTGACGCATTATTTCTCGTATTATAGAAAACGGTAGTTTTTACGGGAGGGCAATATGGAAGTCACTATGAAAGATCTGAAGCCATTGAAATTGAAATGGCATGAACGGGCGATGGGTATGGTGGCGGGCGGCGCTGTGGGCACAGTCGTTCTCGCCAAGGCACCGCAGATTGAATGGGTAAGACAGACATTTGGCGCATTAGATTCCGTGTCACCCTTGTTGAGTGTGGGCGTTGGTGTCGGCGCAACAGTCGCCGCTGTCTACAGCGCGCATTATCTTGCCTCACGTTTTTTCGCATCAACCCATGACGGGGCAAGGGTTGTTGTACAGGACAAGGGCGGGTTGCTCAATCTGCCGCAAATTAAAATTGTTGCTCCTATGGAACAGCAACCTCCGAAAGTTCAAAAGGCCCTGGCCGAGGAATATGAGCATTTCGTTATTCACTTGTAGTAAAAAATAAAATATCTCAAAAACCGCCGTGAGAGATCAGGCGGTTTTTTTCTTTTTCTTCGGGGCAGCGAAGACTTCGGGCAGGGTCGGTTTGTGACCACGTGAATGTTTGACTGTATCCGCATGTTCTTTCAGGAAATCCGCGTGCAGATCAACGCTCGGACGGTGACCGATATTGGCATAGTGTTCTTCGATCCATATTTTCATGCCCGCGCGGCCCTTGTCACGCAGATCGGTTAGGAATGCCCAGTCGGTATCGAATTTGCTGGTGATGGAATAGTCCTTCATCATGTCATCGGCGCGGACAGGATGGACGAGCAGGTCTTTATAAAGATGTTTGAATTCATCCTTGATCATGTCGTGTTCGATCAGTTTTTTTACAAAGGCGATCGCGCGGAGCTCTTTCAGCAGCGATGAATTGAACGATACCTCATTGATGCGGTTCATGATGGCGGGCGCGGTGGTCGGGATTTCTTCGCGGAACAACGGGTTCAAATGAACGATGATCAAATCTTCGCTGTTTGTTTCATAAAAGAGCGGATAGAGCGCGGGGTTCCCCGTATAGCCGCCATCCCAGAAATATTCACCATCAATTTCCACGGCCTTGAAGAGGAAGGGCAGGCAGCTCGAGGCCATAGCGACATCAAGCGTGATTTCCGGCGTGCGGAAAATATGCGCCTTGCCGGTGCGGACATTGGTTGCGCTGACGAAAAGTTTCAGGGCGTCGCATTTCTGGATCTTGTCGAAATCAAAATTGCGGGCGGCAATATCGCGCAGAGGGTTGATATCGAGCGGGTTGAACTGATAGGGCGAGAACAGCCGCGTCATCGTATCGAACATGAAATAGGCGTAAGGATTTTCACCGTTGCCGAGCCCGAAGAATTTTTCCACCGGGTTGCCGTGGACAGGCGAGAACACCGCGCCGCTGCGCGACACATCAAGCCAGAAATCCTGTAATTGCTGGCGCGCGCCATCGCGGCCGTTTTCCATCATCCCCTGCGCAAAGGCGAGGGCGTTCATTGTGCCTGCGGAAGTGGCGGTAAACCCCTCCACATCGATGCGGCCATCTTCCAGCAATGCATCGAGAATGCCCCATGCCAGCGCGCCATGCGCACCTCCGCCCTGCAAAGCAAGGTTGACGGTTTTGGTTCCAGGGGGTGTGGATTTCTTGTTCATTTTTTATGAGATCCCTCAGCTACGCTCAAGAGGACTATTCACTTATGGTCATTCCGAGTGGAGCGAAGCGAAATCGAGGAATCTATTTCATACCATCGTTCCGATAAATCAATCCATTCGGGATTTTGTAGGTCTATCAAATAGTCTTTCTTATCTCTTCTCCAATTCTTTAATTGTTTTTCTCGGGTAATTGCATTCACGGAATCAGAAAAAATTTCGAAGTAAATCAGTTTGTATGTTTTATATTTTGAGGAAAATCCCCCCGTTATACCTTCTCGGTGTTCATAAAGTCGGCGTTCTAGGTTGTTTGTTACGCCTATGTACAGAACTGCATCAGTTTTATTGGTCAGGATATAGACATAGTAATTAGACATGGCCAGATCCCTCCACTCGCTATCGCTCGGTCGGGATGACAAAGCAAGAAAGCATATTACTTGGCAACCCAGCCGCCATCGATCTGGATCATCGAGCCAGTAATATTTTCAGCGGAATCGGAACAGAGGAACACGCACAGATCGCCGACCTGTTCGACGGTGGTGAATTTCTTGGTCGGTTGCGCGCCGAGGATAACATCGGAGATGACTTGTTGTTCACTGATGCCACGAGCCTTGGCCGTGTCGGCGATCTGGTTTTCCACGAGCGGTGTTTTCACATAGCCGGGGCAGATGGCGTTGCAAGTGATGTTCTTTTCCGCAACTTCGAGCGCCACCGTCTTGGTCAGGCCAGCAAGGCCATGTTTTGCGGCGACATAAGCGCCCTTGAACGGCGAAGCCACCAGCGCGTGAGCGGAGGCAAGATTGACGATGCGGCCCCAGCCAGCCGCCTTCATATGCGGCAGGGCAAGGCGCGTCATGTGGAAGGCGCTGGTCAAATTGATCGCGATAATCTGGTCCCATTTTTCCGGCGGGAATTCATCGATGGGCGCGACGTGTTGTACGCCCGCATTGTTGACGATGATATCGACCGATCCGAATTTCGATTTTGTCTGTGCGATCAAATCCGCAATCTGATCCGGCTTGGTCATGTCCGCGCCGTGAAAGGCGATTTTCACGCCGGTTTCTTTTTCCATGCTCGCGCGTTCTTCTTCGATCTTGCCGGCATCGCCGAGGCCATTGAGCATGACATTGCATCCGGCCTTGGCCAGCGCACGCGCCATCGCCTGACCTATCCCACTGGTGGAGCCTGTGACAATCGCGGTTTTACCTTTGAGCATGATGTATCTTTCCTTTGTCATCCTGAAAGAGCGTCAGCGATTGAAGGATCTTGTGAGATTCTTCGCTGCGCTCAGAATGACAATGAGTATGGTGCGCTCAGGCCACAAGATCAAGCTGGGTTCCGCGCGATGGTGTGAAGCGTGAGGCGCCTTCGAAAGACAAGGGGGCATTGCCATCGGTCAGGATGAAAGGATCGGTCACCGTGTAATTGCCGGTGATCTGGGTCGCGACTTCGCCGGATTCATCCTGAAAACGCTGGGTGCGGCGGAAAGTGCCTGAGCCGTCACGGTCCAAGACTTCCTCATACCGCGTGATATTGCCGGAGGGGTTTTGCTGGATCACGGAACGGCGGGCACCCTTTTCGGTCAGGGCCAGTTCTTCCACCCGGGTAAAACGGCGGCCATCGGGCTGTTCATAGGTGCGGGTGCGGCGGATGCCGGATTCGGTTTCTTCGCGCAGATCGTCGACCAGTCTGGTGCCCGGGGTGGGTTTGGTTTCGGAGGGGAGAACCGCGGGGGGATTGTTGTTGGCCGGGGGTGCTGAATCCCTTGATCCCTGCGGCTTCGCGCCGTTTGGCGCGGTCAGGGTGGACGGGAAACCATAAGCAATCCGTAGATCCATGCGGGATCAGGGCCTTTACACATTTGCATTTCAAGGGGGGAAACAGAGATACTTATATATACACGGAATAAACGGAGTTTAAGAGAAAACTGGTTAACGCGAAAGAGGGCGGAACCCAACCATCAACAGCTTCGTTAACGGTTGCAAAAGCGCCAGAAAAGATAGAATTTGCAGGAAGTTGGCAAAAGGTAAAAAAAGTCTAAAAACTTCTTGCGTTATGTAAAGAATAAGATTAATTTACTGGCATCATTTCAAACTTAGAAGAGGGTATTCAAACTATGTCCAATCAAGTTCAAAAAATAGCAATGGCCGCTGTCACTGCGCTTCCTGTTATTTTCGCATCCTCGGCTGGGGCTCTGGCCGCCGGTCCTCAAGAAGTCAAAGAATTCACAGATAGCGTGGATGCAAAAGGCAATCCGCATCTGCAAGGTTCTGCCACAAAATACGGCAAGCAATTGTTTGTCAATGGCCAGCCTGCACAGGTTGACACCAAATCCTGCGGCGGCGATCTCGAAATTCGTTACATTGAGAAGGGCAATCAGGGCACTTTCTGGGGCCTTAATATTGATGACCGCGACAAAGGTCTCGTTGTTGATCGTGCGCCTAAGAATGATAAAGCCAAGATGGTTCCATCGAATGGTTACGTTGCCTATGACATTGGCGGTCAACTGGGCGCTGACTGGAAAGATGTTGTTTCCAAGAATGTTACAACCCTTCGCGTTATTTTCCCGGATGGTTCCGCATGTCCATCGGGTGGTGGTAGCAATCCTCCAGGGGACACTCCAGAATTGCCAGGTGGCGGTTGCAGCAGCGGTTGCCCATCAGGCGCAGTTGATGCCCGTTCCGTTCAGCCATGGAAAGTCGGCGTACCGGGCTTCACAATGGTTGGCTAATACAAACCCAATTTAAAAAAACGGCGCTGAGATACCCTCCGGCGCCGTTTTTTTTATGGGTTAATTGTCATGCCCGCCTTGTGCGGGCATCCGGTTTTCCAGATCCCCGCTGTGCTAATGCGCTGCGCGCATGCCGCGGGGATGACAGGAAGGGGGCGGTCGGAATGACAAAAAAGGGAAAAAGCCGCAGAAACTTGCGATTTATGTCTATAAATTCATACAATATTAAGAAGGAGCGGCTATCCTTAGCCAAAGAGAAAAGCCGAAAAAGGGGTTGTAAGCCGTGAGTTTGGGAACAGTTACAGGATGCGATTTTCTGGAAGGCAATGGCAACCTTGTTGCCGTGGTCGAACAGGCCTTGCCGAAAATCAATCATGGCTATTACCAACTGCGCGCCAATCCGAAATTTTTTGAAATTCTGGCCGATGGCCAAAAGATAGCGAAATTCGATATGCCGAACGCGTCGCTGTTCACCCTTTTGACGCATCTGAGTGAGATTGCCGTGGTGGAATGCACCGATGGATTCTGGCCCGATGTCATTACCAATGCGATGTATGTCCAGACATCACGGGAGGCCCTGTCATGAGTGTTGAAAAGGGATTTCTTGGTATGATTGGCCAGCCTGTCTCGGAATTGCTGGGATTTGAAGGCAACCGTCACGGCGATACCACGCAAACGCTCAATCATATCGACCTGATGGGCTATGGGTTCACGCCTGTGCCGAAAGAGGCCGCGCCATCACCGGACGCAAACCTGAACACGCCACAGCCGAAACCTTTCAGTCTCGATTTCTAATTCCCCTTGCCGCCCATACAAAGGTATGACAACCTTACGGTGTAAGGGGATCTCCTTTGACACGTAAATCAGCACTGATCACGGGTATTACAGGGCAGGATGGCGCCATTCTCGCCGAGTTCCTGCTGGGCCGCGATTACGATGTGCACGGCATCCGCCCCTATCTTCCCGTTGATGACACGGCGCGGTTCGATGGTATTCAAGGCGATATCAACCTGCATTATGCCGACATGATGGATGAGGGCAGCCTGATCCGCGTGCTCGAACAAACCGCCCCCGATGAAATTTACAACCTTGCGGCGATGAGCCATGTCCATGTCAGTTTCGCGATGCCGGAAATGACAGGCAATGTGAATGGGCTTGGCACCGTGCGATTGCTTGAGGCGATGCGGACCATCGGCCTTGAATCCAGCGCGCGGTTTTATCAAGCTTCTTCCTCCGAAATGTTTGGCAATGCCAGCGCCCCGCAATCGGAGAGCACGCCTTTCGCGCCATGCTCACCTTATGGTGTGGCGAAACTCTATGCCTATTGGATGGTGCGGACCTACCGCGAGGCGTATGGATTACACGCCAGCAACGGCATTTTGTTCAATCATGAAAGCACGCTGCGCGGCGAAGAATTCGTCACCCGCAAGATCACCTGCGCGGTTGGCGAGATTGAGGCCGGGACGCGCGATCATATCGTGCTCGGCAATCTCGATGCCCGCCGTGACTGGGGCCATGCGCGCGATTATATGCGCGGTGCGTGGATGATGTTGCAACAGGACGTGCCGGATGATTACGTGCTCGCCACCGGGGAAACCCATTCCGTGCGCGAATTTGTCGAACTCGCCTTTGCCGCGACTGGTGTGCGGATCGTGTGGGAAGGCGCGGGCGCCGACGAGATCGGCCGCGATCACAAGACCGGGCAAGTGCTGGTGAAGATTGACCCCGCGCTGGTGCGCCCGCTCGATATTCATTGCCTGTCGGGGAATGCCGAAAAGGCGCGGACGAAACTTGCTTGGACGCCATCTTACAGCTTTCCTGAACTGGTCGCTGAGATGGTGGAGGCCGACCGCCTGCCGGCGCGGTTGCAGAAAATATATGGCTGAAACGATTTTCCCGCTGCGCGGCAAGCGCGTGTTTGTGGCCGGGGAAACCGGGCTGGTCGGGAAATCGCTGCTGGATAAACTTCACACCATCGATTGCGATATTTTGAGCGCGCCGCATGCGGAACTCGATCTGCGGGATGCCGCCGCGACGCTGGATTGGATTGTCGAACACAGGCCGCATGCGATTTTCCTCGCCGCTGGAAAGGTTGGGGGGATTGGCGCGAATGCCGCATACCCCGCCGATTTCCTGCATGACAATCTGGCCATTGCCCAGAGCGTTATTCATGGCGCCCATAATGCCGGGGTGCCACGGCTGCTCTATCTCGGGTCGTCCTGCATCTACCCCAAGATGGCGGCGCAGCCGATTGAGGAAGAGGCGCTGCTGACCGGGCCGCTGGAACCAACCAACGAGGCTTACGCGATTGCCAAGATTGCAGGCCTGAAAATGATCGAGGCCTATCGCCGTCAGCACGGTCGCCATTACATCGCGGCGATGCCAACGAATTTATACGGCCCCTATGACCGGTTTGATGCGAAAGCCAGCCATGTGATCCCGGCGTTGATTGAAAAATTCCACACGACGCAGCGCAATGGCGTGGGCGAGGTGAGTTTGTGGGGAACTGGGCGGCCGTTGCGGGAGTTTCTCTATGCGCCAGATCTTGCGAATGCACTGGTCATGATGATGGAACGCTATGATGGTGATATCGCCCTGAATATCGGCAGCGGCACCGAAATTTCCATCCGCAATCTTGCGGGCATGATTGCCGATATCACGGGGTATGAAGGGCGTGCCCGGTTTGATACATCACAGGCCGATGGAACACCGCGCAAGTTGCTCAACAGTGCCCGCATGCGCGCACTGGGGTGGAAACCGATGATGGGGTTGGAAGAAGGATTGCGCCGGACCTGTGAATGGTATCGCGCGCAGGAGGAAATCAGGATTCCAGCGGCCCGGTTTTCCGCATCGTCAGGAACGTAAGGTCACCGCCATATTCAATCTGCCCCGATAACTGGATACGGTCATCTTTGCGCGCTAATTTCAAAACGGATTTGTAGGTGACGGGGTGACGCGTGGGGGAACCATCGGGCGCGATCAGCAGGAAATCCACATCGGCCTCGGACGGGTCGGCCACCGATACCATCTCAACTTCGGTTTCGCTCAGCACATTAAAGGTGCTGGTCCACAGGCAATTGGCGC
>CAZUYV010000035.1:0-11325 GCA_964624435.1 uncultured Micavibrio sp.
TGGCACGATTTTCCGGGCAAAACCACGATTTTTGAGAAATCCCCCGTGATATTGGAGCGCCCGGAGGCTATAAGGTTTTATGCCCTTTTTTCAAAGCCAGAGCGAAGATGAAACCCGCCAGATTGCCGCCGCTATGGCCGCGTCCTGTAAGGGGAATGAAATATTTTTGCTGAGCGGACCGCTCGGCGCGGGGAAAAGTTTTTTTGCCCGTGCTTTTATCCAATCATTGATTGGCAAGGATGCTGAGGTGCCAAGTCCCACCTTTACGCTCGCACAGACCTATGACACATCAAAGGGACCGCTTTGGCATTTCGATCTATACCGCCTGCAGCATCCCGATGAGATTTTTGAAATTGGCTGGGAAGAGGCCCTGGGCAGTGGAATTATCCTCGCCGAATGGCCGCAGCGCCTAGGCCCCCATATTCCGCGGAAAGCGCGCAGCATAGAAATCACAATCAGCGGTGATCAGACCCGGGGGATTCAGGTTGATGGCTAAATCTTCAAAACCGCTAAAGGCCTTTATCCTTGCCGCTGGCAAGGGAACGCGCCTTCGGCCCTATACCGACAGTGTGCCCAAACCGATGGTGGAAGTGGGTGGGGTCAGTATTATCAAACGCACGTTGAACAAGCTGGCGGCAGAGGGCGTGGAGGAAGTTGTCGTCAACCTTCATCATTTGGCCGATGTTCTGGCCGACCATCTGCAGAATGTGCAGCAACCGCATATCGTTTTATCGTATGAGACAGAGCTGCTGGAAACCGGTGGCGGGGTGAAAAAAGCCCTGCAGCATTTTGCCGGTGAGCCTTTCTATCTGATCAATGGCGATGCGTTGTGGGATGAGGGAAAGGACGATTCCGCCCTCACCCGCCTAGCCCTAACATGGGATCCGGCCAGCATGGATATGTTGCTTTTGCTGCAGCCTGTCAACGGCATGTCGCTGACCAACGGGGTGGGTGATTACACCCTTGCGGCAGATGGTCATGCCATCCGCGCCCTCGATAAATCCGGCGATTACATGTTCGCGGGTGTGCGTATTGTGCATCCTCGCTTGTTTGAAGGGTCACCGGACGGCGCTTTTTCCTTCCTCACCCTGATGGACAAGGCGCAGCAAAATGGCCGCCTGTTCGGCCTTGCCCACACGGGCGCGTGGCACCATATCAGTACCCCCGGAGAATTGCTGCGCGTCGATGATGCCTACAGGAAAGGGTTGGCGGGATGAGCCTTCACTGGCACGATAAACCCTGTCTCTACACCATTCCGGCCGGTGTCTCTTTTGTTGATTCACTCGCGCTTGGGATCATGGAAATGGCGGGTGACGACCCCATGGCACTGGCCCGTTTTCAGGTCCTCTTGCCCACCCGCCGCGCCTGCCGGTCATTGCGTGAAGCCTTCCTCAAAATCAGTGAAGGCAAGCCCCTGTTGCTTCCCCGGCTGCACCCCATCGGCGATGTCGATGAAGAAGAATTATCCCTGCTGCTGGCCGGGATGGAAGATGAATTGTCCCTGCCGCCCTCCCTCGCTCCGCTACGCCGTCAGTTCCTTTTGACAAAGCTGATTGCTGCACGCGATGGGTATAGCCGTGGGCTGGAACAGGATATGATGCTGGCCTCTGCCCTTGGCCGCCTGATGGATCAGGTTTATACCGAAGACCTCGATTTGCGCGACTTGCCACAGATTGTAGACCGCGAAAAATTCGCCCAGCAATGGCAAATCAGCGTGGATTTCTTGTCCATCCTCAGTGAGCACTGGCCACTGATTCTACAGGCAGAAGGCTCCATTGACGCCGCTGACCGTCGTAACCGCCTGCTTAAAAAATTGGCGCAGCATTGGCGGGACAATCCGCCCGGTCACCCGGTGATTGCTGCAGGATCCACAGGGTCTATTCCGGCGACGGCCATGCTGCTCAAAACCATTGCGGAATTGCCCAAGGGCTGCATCGTCCTGCCCGGCCTTGACCAAGGCATGGACGAGGAAAGCTGGGTCAGCCTGGATGATACCCATCCACAGGCAACGCTACGCCATCTGCTCGGCAAGGAGGTTATGGATGTCGCGCGGCAGGACGTCAAACCATGGCCGTTTCAGGCGAGCAAGACGCAACATAAAATGGCCGCCCTGATATCCGAAGTCATGCGCCCGGCCGAAACCTCCGCACAATGGCAAAAGCTGCGCGAGAAACCCGTGGTGACAAAGGATGATTTGGGACTGGAACGATATGATTGTGCCAACCCGCAGGAAGAGGCATTGATTATCGCGTTGGCGATGCGGGAGGCGCTGGAGACGCCACGCGCCATAGCCGCCCTGATTACGCCAGACCGCAAACTCGCACGCCGCGTCGCCATGACATGCCGCCGCTGGGGCATTGAAATTGATGATTCCGCCGGAACACCTTTGTCCCAGACCCCGATTGGCATTTATCTGCGATCCTGCATCGACGCTGTGCGCGATGATCTGCGCCCCGTGGCCCTATTATCCTTCCTGAAACACGCCCTATGCCAGCCTAGCAATATTGACGATTGGCGCAGCAAAATAAGAGGGATGGATCGTTTTCTCATGCGCGGTCCATTTTTTGGGCAAGAATTTGAATTATATGAAGAAAAATTAGAACAGGCGCAGCAAAAATCCCGTCTAGTCCCCCTTTATGCTGCAGCAATTTTAAAAGATATTTCCAGGCGGTTTTCTCCCCTAACAATACTCGCTCACAACACTAAAAACACCACCCATCCAGTCGAAGATTGGTGCGAGGCGCATTTGCGCTGCGCAGAGGCCTTTTCCAGCGTGGGGGGGCTATGGACCGGGCAGGCTGGGGAACAAGCCGCAGGCTTGTTCGCTGAACTACGTGATCATGCCCATTTGTTGCCGCCGGTGACAATTGGACAATATCTGACCATCCTAGAGCAGGTGATGGGCAGCATCGCCATTCGCCCGGCCTATGGCCTCCACCCACGCCTAATGATCCTCGGCCAACTGGAAGCCCGTCTTGTGCAGGCCGATGTGATGGTTTTGTCGGGCCTTAATGAAAAATCATGGCCACCGGACCCAGGTATGGACCCCTGGATGTCTCGCCCGATGCGTAAAAGATTCGGCCTTCCGCCACTCGAGCGCAGCATCGGATTGGCCGCGCACGACTTCGCGCAGGCCTTCTGCGCCCCCAAAATCATCCTCACCCGCTCCGTACGGGTGGACGGTACACCGACAGTACCAGCGCGTTGGCTGCAACGTCTTGATACAGTGCTGGAGGCCAGCGGAATCGATCCTGACCACATACGCCGTGGTCCCCTTATGATCTATGCCAACAAGCTCAATCATACAGATGAATACACCCCGTATGAGCGGCCACAACCCCGTCCACCAATCAGCGTACGACCAAGGAAACTGCCGGTTACGCAGATCGAGAAATGGATGCAGGATCCGTACAGCATTTACGCCCGTTACATCCTTGGACTCAGAAAACTTGATCCGCTGGAGCAAAAACTAGATGCCGCCATGCGGGGTACGCTCGTCCATACCGTGCTAGACCGCTTCGTCGACCGGTTTATGGATGATATACCATCGTATGCACACGATGAATTCATGAATATTACGCAAAGCGAATTGCAGAAGATTGCCGCCGATGACGACGTAATCGGCCTGTGGCAGCCGCGCCTGTCAAAAATGGGGGACTGGCTTATCCATCACGAAGCCGCATGGCGTGTGGTATTCAAACCAGCTTCGCGTGAAGCGGAAGGCATGATGACCATCCAAACAAGCGGCGAAGATTTCGTTTTGACAGCGCGCGCCGACCGTATTGATGTCTCACGTGATGGCAATGAAGCGGCCATTATCGATTATAAGTCGGGTGGGCAATATTCCGGTGTGAAAATGCAGAACGGTCAACTGCCCCAATTGCCGCTGGAAGCATTGATCCTTGAATCTGGCGGATTCAATGCCGTTAAAAATATACCTGTCACCAATTTATCGTACTGGATTCTGCATGGAAACAAAGATGGCGGGGATATAAAATCATTGGCAGATGCCAATAAATTGGATGCCGCCAAGACAAATGCCCGTGAAGGATTGAAAACCCTCATTGAAAAATTCGATGATGTGGCCACGCCTTACTACTCGCTACCCCGTCCCCATAATATTCCGCGTTTTAATGACTATGAACACCTTGCGCGGGTGAAGGAATGGACAGCCGTGGATGAACCGGGAGAAGCGGCATGAAAGATGCGCAGATTCAACCCAATCGCATACCATCGCATGATGCCAGCGCCCGTCAGCGTACGGCGTCTGATCCTCTCATCTCTTCCTGGGTGAATGCGTCCGCCGGTTCCGGCAAAACCAAAGTTCTGACAGATCGTATGCTTCGCCTTCTCCTGCCACGCGAGAATGGCGACAAGGGTACGTTGCCCGACAAAATCCTCGCTTTAACCTTTACCAAGGCCGGGGCGAACGAGATGGCCTTGCGACTTTCCAAACGTCTTGCCAACTGGGCCATTCTTGATGACGCTTCTCTAGCGGCGGATATGGAGAAAAACCTGCTCGGCCGTACGCCAACTGCCGCAGAGCTGGCAGAATCCCGCAAGTTATTTGCCCGTGTGGTCGATGCGCCGGGCGGTCTCAACATCATGACCATCCATTCCTTCTGTCAATCCGTCCTCGGGCGCTTTCCTATTGAGGCAGACCTGCCACCAAATTTCGTACCTCTGGAGGAATCGGAATCGCGCGAACTTCTGGATCAGGCACGACGTACTGTTCTTGCCCGCGCACGCGTTGCTACGAATGCGCCTCTGGCAAACGCTGTACATCACCTAGGACAGGTCATGAATGAAGATCAGCTGACAGCGCTTCTGGTGTCCCTTAACGGCGAACGCTATCAAATGCAAACGCTGCTCAACCAGAATTTTGGCATTGACGGTCTCTATGCTAATATCTGTGTTTTCCTTGGCATAGATCAGGGGCAGGATGCAGAAAAACTAGCGCAGGATTTCTATGGCACGGATCCTGCGCTCGACATACGCACACTGTGTACCGCTCTCACTGCGGGCAAAAGCGACAAGGATGCGACCAAGGCAGATATCCTGCAAGCCTATGCACAGAGCGGCATAGAGACGCGTGCAAGCCTGTTTCCAGACTACCGTGAGATATTCCTGACCAAGGATGGCGGGGTACGCAAAGCATTGCTATCCAAAACCGTTACAACCCAGCACCCGGAACTTCTCGATGCCATGATGGCGGAGGCCGTACGGCTGCAGACCTTTGAAAACCGCCAAAAATCTATTGTCTGTGCCGTACTCACACGCGATTCCCTGCTGTTCGGACAAGAGGTACTGGTCGAGTATCAACGATTGAAAGATCTGTACGGTGCACTCGATTTTGAGGATTTGATTTTGCGCACTCTCGCCCTTTTAAAGGGGCAAACCATTCAGGGCAGCGTACAAGACGATGTTGCGCCATGGATCATGTACAAGCTGGATGAAGGGCTGGAACACATACTGGTTGATGAAGCCCAGGACACCAATCCGGAACAGTGGGAAATCATCCAACTGCTTAGTGATGAGTTCTTTTCCGGGTCGGGAGCACACGATCATGTACGTACCATGTTCGTGGTGGGTGATGAAAAGCAGTCTATCTTCAGTTTTCAAAGGGCTGCACCGGCTAAATTCAGGGACATGTTCAAATGGTATGAAAAACGGATTCGGGAATCCGGCCAAATTTTTACTCCCGTCCCTATTAATACATCGTTCCGGTCTGTGCAGATCATCCTCGATACCGTGGATGCCGTCTTTGCGAATCCTTCCACGAATGCCGCTTTGAGCAACGACTATATCAACCACCTTGCCTTCCGCGATGGCCAGGCAGGCCTGATCGAGCTATGGCCCCTATTCCGCAACAAGGATGAGGACGCAGAGAAACCTTCCGAAATCACCGGCTGGGATATACCTGTCACCGTATTGGAAAGTCAGTCCGGGGCAGCCCAGATGGCCAATAAGATTGGGGACATGGTACAAAAATGGATCGATGAAAAAATCATTCTGGAATCCTATAATCGCCCTATCGAAGCGGGCGACATCCTCATCCTCGTTAAATCGCGGAGTGCCTTTGTTCCGCAACTCGTCCGCGCCTTGAAGCTGCGACATGTACCAGTCAGCGGCGTAGACCGGATGATTCTGGCGGAACAATTGGTGGTCGAGGATCTTTGTGCCGGGGCGGCTTTTGCTCTCCTCCCGGAAGACGATCTCACCCTTGCGGCGTTTCTGAAGTCCCCATTCATCGGGTATGATGAGCAGACATTGTACGATCTTGCCCAAGGGCGTAATCACGAAACATTGTGGAATCGCGTCCGTCAAAGTGGGGACAGCGTGGTTATAGAATGGCTGAATTCCCTGATTGAACAGGCCAGTACAGATCATCCGTACGAATTTTTCAGCCGCCTCGTACAGGCGCCGTGCCCGGCCGATCCGTCCAGCGGCCTACACGCGATCAAGCGCAGGCTTGGTGAAGATGCCATCGATCCGCTTGATGAGTTCTTGAACCTCGCCCTCGATTTTGAACGCAAGCATACGGCAAGTCTGCAATCGTTCCTGAAGTGGCATGAGAACGGCCAAAGCGAGATCAAACGCCAGTTGGAAGAAGGTAGTGGTACCGTCAGAATTATGACGGTCCATGGATCGAAAGGTTTGCAGGCGCCCATTGTCTTCCTGCCCGATACCGTCCGGTCCGGCGCGTCCACCAAGCAGGACCGGGTTTTATGGCCACACAAGACCGGCCTGCCCCTTCCGCTGATTTACGCATCCAAAACCGATGCGCCGAAAGCGCTGGAACCCGCCTTCCAGACAATCCGCCAGCAAGAAGATGAAGAATATCGCCGTCTTTTGTATGTGGCCATGACGCGTGCGGAGGAACGTTTATATATTGGCGGCTATACCGGCAAGCGTATGCCGTCGGAGGATAGCGAAACGGCATACTGGTATGATGACATACGCGCCGCGTTCGAGCGGTTGCCGGAAATTGAACAAATTCCATCCGGCGTACTGGGCGATAAGGGTGAGGATCAGCCAATTCTGCGGCTTAGCGCGCCACGTACGGCGGCGCCCGACAAGGATAGGACCGGGAAAAAACGCAAAGAACAGCAGGAAGAAATCATCCTGCCGTCGTACTTTCGCAGGAACGCGCCGACCGAGCCATTCCCGCCTCAACCGCTTGTGCCATCCAAACCATCCGACCCGGAACCAGCCGCAACGTCTCCGCTCTCCGTGGCCGACCCATTTCGATTCCGCAGGGGTACGGTTACCCACCGCCTGCTGCAGACCCTCCCCGAGCTTCCACCCGAACAACGCCGCGTTGCAGCCGAAAAATTTGTCGCTCGCGCCGGGCTGACCCTACCACCCGAGATGCAAAAGAGCATTGTAGAGGAAACTTTGGCCGTTCTGGAACACCCGGTTTTTGCGCCAATCTTCGGGCCGGGGTCTATGGCCGAAATTCCGGTCACCGGCTACCTTGATGAAGGCACATTGATATCGGGGCAGATTGACCGCTTGCTGGTAACAGATTCGGAAATCCTGATTATCGATTTCAAAACCAACCGGCCGCCACCGCAGAACGAAGCAGACATACAGCCCGTTTATCAAAAACAGATGCAGGCCTATGCCCGTGCCTTGCGCAAAATCTACCCGGGTAAAACCATACGCTGCGCCCTGCTCTGGACCGATGGGCCACGTCTGATGGAAATCACTTCTTGATGGAGCGATTCCCCGACCTTACAATTCAATGAGAGGGAATCACAAAATGTCGGATCAGGCCCTTACCCAATCAGGCGCACTTGGCGGCCTTCCCATGGAAGTACGCTATACGACCCTACTCGCGATCATGTTCACAGTGCCGTTCGCGGCCATCCTCGCCCTGTCCGACCAACTGTTTTTCAAAGCCAGTGTTTATGGTTTCATGAATGCGCAGCCCAAGGAGATTGCCTACTGGGCGGCCATCCTTTCCATGCCGCATATTGTTGCCTCGCTCGTCACCTTTGCCGACAAGGAATATATCCAGCATTACCGAAAGCCATTGACGCACGGCCTTTTGATATCTTTGGGATTGGGATTTGGACTGCCGTTTATTTTCGGGCCGATGGGGACGTTGTTCGTGATGGCGTTTTACACCATGTACCACAATTTGATGCAGCAATATGGCATCACCCTGATGATGCTACGCCAGCCGCCGAACAATGATTTCATCATCTGGAAATGGTTGACCATCGTTCCGGCCGGCCTGACCTATCTCGTTTTGCTCGGCGGGGATAACCCGGTCATCGCGGAATATCAGGATTTAGCCGTGTACGTTTTGGGGGCTTGCCTGTTCATTGCCGCTTTCTTCGGTTTCCGTTTCGCCCAAGAGGTCATGAAAAAACCAAACAGTAAAACCGCCCTGACCTATTTCATTTTCACGGGGATCGAGCTGTATGTCTGTTTCTTCCTGATCATATCCGGCTATGTCCTGCTGGCCACTTTGGTGCCGCGGATCGTGCATGATTTGACGGCGTTCTGGATTTACATGGTGCATGACCAGAACAGGAACGCCGACAAGGTGCGCAACCCCGTTTATGCCCTTCCCAAAAAGATCGGAATCCCGCCCGTCCTGCTGTGCGTTCCCATCTCCCTCGCAATTTCGTATTTCCTGATTTTTTCGCGCGAGAATCTGTACGCGCTCAGCATGGTCGTGATTGCCCTGAATTTCATGCATTACTACATGGAAAGCTATATGTGGAAGCGCGGCACGCCGCACCGCCAATACGTTCCCTTTGCCTGATAAATATCAAGGCGACGGTGTTGGACTTGGCGCAGGAACTGGCGGGTTTTTTGCCAATTGGATAACTTTTGGAATCTTTTTCTGAAGATCGTAGATCAGCTCAAAATCGATTTTCTTCCCTTGGGCGGCATTGAATTTTGTGTGCACTTCCATGGCGGGGCGAAGATTAAATGAACCCTGACCGTCCGGCTTGATCATGTAAAGGCAGATTTCTTTTTCCAGATCCTTCATCTGTGTTAGTTTGGCGCCTTTGTTAAACTCCTCAAGCAGTCTTTCGTTCGCCAGATCCGCCGGTGTTTTTTGCAACTGTGTAATAATTGCATCATCCCGCACCTTCTCTGCAGGTTTTCTTGCCAAAGGCAAGTCACCACGATTTAAGGTCGGCAGTTTTTCTTCGGCCATATGAAGGTGGTGGGCGATAGATAAAATTCCTTTCGCCGTGGAGGCCAAAAGGTCATTCACAACGCTCGCATTATGCGTTTCCCGGAAAGATTTTATCTTCGCTGTTTTTTCTGGACCGTCATTCCACAATTGTACGGCGGTGTAACACAGCGCGCGTTCCTGCGGTTTCCAGCGATACATGTTGCTGTGAGTACGGGAACAATCGACTGCGATCAAAAAGAGATGCCGAAATTCGGGCGCAATTTTTTGGCCGAGCTTCATAAAGTTTCCTTCCTTGGCATCGAAGCCTGCAAGATCATGGAAACGTTTATGGCCGCGGATGATGCCTTTTTGCTGCAAAAGATCTTCATTGAGATCTTTCCAATCATCCGGCGCCTCGGTCAACGCTGTAAGTGCTAATTTAATGCCATCACCATAATCGATTGTCAGACGAATATTATCGCGTGCCTCATCAAGATTTTTTGAACGCAGAACTGCCAGAACTGCGTAATATTTACGCAGGACTTCCAGCGGGCTTGAGGCCGGAATGTTTCTATAGTGCTTGGACAGGGTAGGAAGCGATTCGGCGATCGAATCATCCTTATCGGCGATCGCGGTCTCATATCTTCTGATGATATCTTCGTAATCTTCGGCTTTTAGACGTATCACTTTGGCACCATTGAACGCTGTGGTTTAGATGATCGTAGCTAGCAGAGTTTTCGAGGTTATGTCAACAAGTTCAGCCGCTTCCGGGCTTGGTTGTGAAGATTAACACCTCTGCCCTTGATATTGGGCCAGCGAATCGCAATCTTAGTAGAGCAATATAATAGAAGGGTAAAATAGACATGACACAGCACGTTTCCGACACCAGTTTTGAGACCGAAGTCCTGAAGGCCGACGGTCCTGTTATCGTAGATTTCTGGGCCGAATGGTGCGGCCCCTGCAAGGCGCTTGGCCCGCTCGTTGACGAGCTTTCGGGCGAACTCGCCGGCAAGGCCAAAATTGTTAAAATCAATATCGATGAAAACCCGAACGCCCCGACCAAATACGGCGTACGTGGAATCCCGACCCTGATGGTTTTCAAAAACGGCCAAGTTACGGACACACGCGTTGGCAGTATGTCCAAAACACAGCTGACCGAATGGGCCGAAGGCGCGATCTAATCTCTTCCTAGGGTAGAGTAAAATAAAGGGCAGGAAATTTCCTGCCCTTTTTTATTGCACGGCGTAATGCCGGTTATTCTGTTTTTACAGGCGCGGCGGCCACGGCGGCCTTGGCCGGAATCATCATCATGACGGCCTGTTTGCCTTCAAGTTTCGGTTCCAGTTCAACCTTGGCGATATCGAGCAGGTCGCCCTTGAATCGTGCCAGCACTTGCATCGCAAGGTCCTGGTGTGCCATTTCACGGCCACGCAGGCGGAGTGTTACCTTCACCTTGTCTTCCTCTTCGAGGAAGCGGCGGGCGGCGCGCAGTTTAACTTCATAGTCGTGTTGTTCGATGCCGGGACGAATCTTGATCTCCTTGATCTCGACGACCTTCTGCTTCTTCTTGGCCTCATTGGCCTTTTTCTGCTGTTCGTATTTGTACTTGCCGTAGTTCAGGATTTTGCAAACCGGCGGCTCGGCATTCGGGGAGATTTCAACCAGATCAAGCCCGGCTTCTTCGGCGCGGCGCAAACCTTCGGGAACTGTGACAACCCCAATCATTTCACCATCTTCATCGACAAGGCGGATTTTGGGGGAGCGAATTTGTTCATTTACACGGGGGGCGTCGGCATCGACGGGGCGGCGTGGTTCAAAGGGTGGGCGGGCTATGGTGATCTCCTAATGTTGTTAATCCAAGATAAAAACAACCGCGAACGTTGCGGTTGTTGCCCTATACATACGGCGGATAGCCGCGGAATTCAAGGGTTTCCTGACATTGAATGCCACAAATCCGCTTAGTATGGCGGTTTTGCCGCAACTGCAAGATCTTCCACCGCAATCGTCAGGTTTTTGATGTCCTGCCCGTCCGATCCAAGCGTCCGGATCGCGACATTGCGTTCTTCCGCTTCGCGTTTGCCGATCACGAACAGGTAAGGCACTTTGGCCAGCGAATGTTCGCGAACCTTGTAGTTGATCTTTTCATTGCGGGTATCGATTTCGACGCGGATGCCCTTGGCCTT
>CAZUYV010000036.1:0-11008 GCA_964624435.1 uncultured Micavibrio sp.
TTTTGTTCTTTTACGCCTGCTTCATGGTTTTCTTTTACACTAGTCACAGCATGTCAAAAATTCACATCTTCAGATATGCCGTCCTCACATTGCTGCTTCTTCTGGGTATTTCCCAGAACGCCAATGCGCAAACGGCTTTTGATGATCCGGGTGCACGCGGCAGCGTTGCCGCCGGCGGAGATTTTCATCCTGTGACAAACCCGATCGTCGGCGATGTGTCGCTTGGCGCTTCGTCACAGATTGTTGTGCTGTTCAAAAATGATGACAACAAGCTGGTAAAACCGGGCTCCATTAATCTTTATCCATCATCGAATATTTCAGCCGCCGTTGGTGAAAACCAATGTGCGGTGGCGCCTATCGCGCCCGGTGAAATCTGCGCGATCTCGTTGCAGGTGAAAGGGCTTCAGGCTGGTAACTACCGCATTGAAATGCTGATGCGTCATGACGGCCCTTCGAAATTGTTGACGGCGACAGTGAATGGCGCGGTCGTTAGTACTGGCGATACGACCACAGATCTGGTCAGCGATATTGAAGCTATTCCTTCCGAAGTGGATTTTGGATCTCTTACCGAAAGTCGCTCACAGGTTAAATCCGTTATCCTTCGCAATATTACATCGCAGCCGATTGATATCACCGATGTGTCGATAGAAGCCGGTGTGCAATCAGGTTACACCATCAAGCAAAACTGCGAAAAATTGCAAACAGGTCAGGCCTGCGTTGTTTCCATCGGCTGGTCGCCTGAGCAAAAAGGCCCATCGAGTGGTGTTCTTGTTGTTCGACACACGGGCGCAACAGGTGTTGCTACTGTCGAGTTGAAGGGTGAATACACACCAACCGATGCCGAGGCGGCGACAACATTCCCGCAGGCCGTTCCGGGCAAGGGCCTTCTGGTTTCTTCGCAGGAAGATATCGATTTTGGCACGGGCGTTGAGCAAAGCTCCTCCATGACGGTTTCTCTGGTCAATACCGGTGATGTTCCGCTTACCCTGACTGGTATTCGCATGTCGAACAGTGAGAATGGTGTGAAGGTTGAAGAGCGGGGCTGTCATAACGGTATGGTTCTTGCGCCTATTGAAGCTTGCCCGTTGACATTGACATGGGAGCCTGTGCGTGAAGGCGGTATCGTGGATGATCTGCAGATTTCGCACACTGGTGCGCGCGGTATTTTGGTTCTGCCATTGCGTGGGGCTGCCACCAAGGCCGTCAACAAGAACAACAAGGCCATCGTGATCGGCGGCGATGCGCTGTACGATCAGGAACTGGTTCGCAACATCAAACCATTGAGTGTTGATGATATTTCAAGTGAAGATGACGTGTTCGGTGATCTTGATCCGACACTGGAAAAGAAAACAGGAACCAAATCCACAGTGAAGACTGACTCGGGTGAGGGGGCTGTCGCTGTTCAAAGACAGGTTGATGTGCGTGGCGCTCTGGAAGGTTACACCATCACATCCTACTCTTCGAAGCGCGCTATTGTTGCAGGTCCCGGGGGCAGCCGTGTTGTCTTTGATGGTGAGCGCACAGTGATCGGCGGAATATTATGGGAAGTTTCGATGCGCCCAAGTGCTGTTGAGTTTAAGAATGGCACGCAGAAGGTCCTTCTGCTGTTCGATTCATCTTTATCTTCTATTAACCAAATTGGCTCACAATCAGGGAATAGCGGCAGTTCTACTACTACTTCCACCCCCAGCACGAGCGGTAGCGGTAGCAGTACTTCCTCCACCAGCAACTGATTGGTCTCAGAATGAGCGAGCAGGATACACCGCCGGAAAATGTTAGCGCAGAAGCGCCAGACACAGCGTCTGCGGATCGTGCGCGTGGGCCTGATCGTCGGCAAAGAGATGCTGGCGCCCCTGGTGGGTTCGACCGCCGCAGATGGCAAGATCGTCGTAAATTAAGAGCTTCAGAAGGTCGTGAACGTTATCTCGACATGGTGCAACGTGAGCGAGCCATGCTTATCGAGCATGGCGTATCGCGTTCGACGGAGCAACTGCTCGATATGGCCGGTGCACATGCTCCTTCCGATTTGGAAGAAGAAGGTATCCGCGACCGCGCAACGGGTGACCAGCTTCGCTCCGTTCTTCCTGTGCAGGCATGGCTACCTCTTTCCATTCACCTGATAGGTCTGCGTGACGGCACGATGAAAATCGCGCCGTTGAACGATTTGAACCAGCGTCAGATTGATGCCCTTATCTCTACCGCCAACCGTTCCGGATTCCGCGTCGATAATGTCGATGTGGAAATGTGGGACCGCGCTGAATTGCTTGATACGCTTCGCTCTGTGCATGATTTGTCTGCAGACCGATGCGAAAAAACGCTTTCACAATGGTTGGGTGATACAGACAACGGTTTGCTGCTCAACCAGTTTCAACGCGATATGTTGGCTGAGGCCTTGCAGATGCGTGCCTCAGACGTGCACCTTGTCCAGGACAACAATCCAGATTCCGCCAACTGGATTAAATACCGTATCGATGGCGATTTGATTCCAATGCATCTTTTGCCAGCCGATGCCATGGCGCGTTTGACCACACTTTTGAAACGGGATGCCGGTTTGAACTTCGGGGACCGCGTAACGCCCAAGGACGGACGTTTCGGTTTCATGTGGCAAGGTCGTTCCGTTGACGTTCGTGTGGCCGCGGGCCCGCAAGCGCAGGACGGTGAAAAAATTACGCTCCGTCTGCTGGACCGCGCTGCGCTGAAGGGCTTTGACGAATTGTTCCGTCGTCACGAAGATGTGGGCGATTATCTTGCGAATCTGCTTTCCCCGGAATTGAAGGGCGGCGGTGGTTTGATCCTGCTTTCCGGCCCGACAGGGTCCGGTAAAACCACAACCTTGTATGCCTGCGTTCAGCAAATCGACCGCCGTAGAAAACACGTTCTGACCATTGAAGACCCGATTGAATATGAACTGCGCTATGCCACGCAATGGCAGGTCCGTCCTGGCATGCATGGTGGTGAATTCGCCGACCTGATCCGCGCCGCGATGCGTCATGATCCTGATTATATCGTGATCGGGGAGATGCGTGACGCCGACACTGTGGAAACATCATTGCGCGCTGCTGAATCCGGTCACACCGTTATTTCAACCGTTCACGCCGATACCGCGCTGCAGACATTTGAACGTCTTCGTTCCTTGATGCCATCCGAACGTGAACGGTCCTCTACCTTTACATTGGCGCAGCAGGTTCGTGCCATCCTCAACCAGCGTTTGGTCCGGACATTGTGCCAGGGCTGCGCTCACCATGAGAAGATTAGCGAAGTCCTGAAGGCCGAAGAAATATCCAATCTTGAACTGAGCCCAGACACGGGTGTTCGGACCCACAACGGTGCAGGTTGCGATTTGTGTAACCGCACGGGTATTTCCGGACGGACCTTGTTGCTTGATGCTATTTTGATCGCCCTCGGCCCCGGCCAGCGAAATGCCATTTATGAAGCATTGATTAGAAACGTAAATGATATAATCCGGGAAGAAGGCGTTATCGTCCATACCCGCCGTGAAGGGCTGATCGATCTGATCAAGACCGGACTGGTGGATCCCAAAGCCGCGCTTTCCTACCTCGAAGAATGAGTCCTGTTCAGGTTTAATTAAATGAGACAATGGGTTGCCGAGATAGCTTACGACAGCACCTCCGGGCCGAAGAAGGCACTGGAGTCATTTTATCTTCCGCATGAGGAGGATGTGCGTCAGGCTGTCATTAAAAAGGGTGGCTATGTTCTCTCCATTCGTCCGCACTCGCGTTCGCCACTCGAAAGATTGCTTGCCAGATCAAGCTGGTGGCAGGTGCAGTTGCTGCGCGGGATTATGTTCCGTTCTACCTCTACATCACCCGGTGTTGCGTTCTGGAAGATCATTCAGGCCGAAACAAACCCGATGCGCCAGAACATTTTGGCCCCTGCAAGGGAAGCCCTTGCCCGTGGGATGGGTGTGATCGATGCACTGCGCGCCCTGAGTATCTTTGACAAGGGGACCATCGCCATCCTGTCGGCGTCTGAGAGGTCGAACAAGCTAGCGGAAGGGATTCCCCACGCGATCCATTCGATTACCCAGAAAAAGAAAAACGCCCGCGCCATTATGGGGACAATGAGTTGGCTGGCCTTTGACGTTATTACCATTGTGCAATCCCTGTATTGGGGAAAGGACATGGTTCTGGGCTGGTTCAAGGATAACGCGCCCGAAGGTGGTGAAGATCTCGAGAAATACACCCGGGTTGTTGGCGCACTGGCCACAACATGGGATGTCCTGATTTATTCCGCCTTTGCCATTGGCGGATTTATGGTTTGGGCCGTGATTTCCTTCTTCCTGAATCGCGGAAAGTCAGACTGGCCGACTGCCCGTGTCGTCCGTTCAATTCCCCTTATCGGAGCTTATCTGCGCGACCTTGGTTTTTCGGACTCGATGATGGCCTGTGCCCGCATGTTGCGTGGCCTTGTGCCCATTAACGATGCCCTGCTGCAGGCCGGGGAGGCGACATCATCTCCTGACGTTACCAAATACTGGCATAGCTGCAGTCTGGACCTTGAACGTGGTATTTCCCTAGGGTCGGCCATGGACAAGGAACCCCTTACCCGGTCGGAACGTCTTGAACTTGCTAGCTTGTCGGACCTCGACCAAGTTGCTACAATCATGGAATCAATTGCCGAGATGCGAGCTCAATCGGCAAAGACCAAGCACTCCTTAATCGTCTGGCTCGCATTCGCCCTTACTGGCGTCTATCTCGCTCTGGCCTTTGGTAGCGCTATTTATGCTCTGACCGTTATGAACATGAGTATGGACAGCATGATGGGTGGAATGACGGAAGGAATACTCTAGATGGCACTTTCGCCAAAAGATAAGGAATCGCTCGAAAAAGGTAAGCCGAACGCTGCGCGTCGGCAGAGCGAAGGCATTGCCCGTCCGCGGGCGGGTATGGCTGACTTCCTTGCTGGTGAAGCAAAATCTTTTAAAGAAAATCTGACGCCCTTTTTGCCACATGAACTTATCGGTGGTGCCATTCCACATATTGTCGGTTCTGAAGAAGAGGCTGTATGGAATGCGGCCAGCCAGGCCTGCGGTACGGAAAAGGTTCACTACACTTATTCTGCCGATAATGGCCGTCTCTGGTATCTGGCATGCCCATCATCATCACTGGCCTCTGCCCCCGATAGCTGGTGTCCGCTTGCGGCCGCCTTGCCAGGCATGAGCGAATTCTGGGACCGCGAAACAGTTTACCTTTACGAACAGGAAGGTATGGCTTCGGCCCTGCGCTGGGATCCCGACACGGGACGCATGCAGGTTTTTCTTGGCGCTGCTCGTACGCTGCTTCCACGCATGCAGTCCATGGATGCCAACTTCGTGACGATCAATCCAGAACTTGCCGAAATTGTGCCATGGAAGAACAGGCAGCTCAGCACAGAAAAATTGTCTCGTGCGGCTTCGATGACTCTTCTCTATGTTGGTGTCGCGGTAACTCTTCTCATTTTCTTGTTCCTGATATTTCAATTTATTTTGACGAACACGCTTTCACGCAACTTAGATAAGGTTAAATTAGAGACTCTGAATAATTCCAAAACTTTGATGATCAGCGCAACGGATGCTTTGCAATCAGATTCGATCAAGCACATGGTCCGCATTCAGGAAATTTTGGATGAACTGTCAAAAATCGATGGAACTCTCGTAAAGTATCAGGTTGAAGGGAAAACCGTGACTTGGGAAATCCTGGTGCCGCCTGCTTATGCCGCGACGATGGTTGATCCCAAATATCTCGGCACGATTAAAGGTGGTCAGGCCCAGCCAGGAGCTGAGCCAGATGGTCGGGTTCGTCTGAAAGGTACAAATTAGATAAAATTTTAATTAAATCAGTTGGTTGAGTAACTGGTTCTAAATATTCGATAGGTACAATTTAGGATAAATACTATTAGGCTAAGTTAAGGATATATGGCACTCGATTTAAAAAAACTGGATATGTCGCTCGTTAAGCGGATGATGGACCCCAAAGCTGCCGGGGATTTCAACGTTTTCTTGGATAAGCTGCCGCAGAATGCTGGTAAGACAGTGCTGATTGCTGCAGGCATCGCCTGGGCGATGGCGGGGGCCACTGGGCTCTATGCCAGTATCCAAGCCAAAAGCCTTACCGAACTTCGCGCCAAGCTGATGGAAGCTGAGGCTTTGACTCCGATCGTCCCCAAAATTCAGGACGTTCCTATTAATACAGAAGAAGTGAAGGCCTTTGTTGAGAAAACCAAGGGATCCTATCCCGGTCTTTCTTTTGAGGTAAGCGGGTCGTCTATTCTTATCACTTCGTCAAAAACCGGGGATTTTGGTATGTTTCGCGAAGCAATCAGTCATATGCAAAATGGTGGCTCTGGCTGGCGGGTTTCCCTAGACAAACTTTGTGTGGGACGTGAATGTGATCAAAATTACAAACTTGCGGTTTCATTGAAAGTTAACAAGGTTTCTGTGGAAAACATTCAACCCGCAGCGCCTTAATAACAGTAGGAACAGGAAATACGATACAAATGATTAGTTTTAATAGGAGGAATTACATGCAACGGACTACAACTTTCAAGAAATCAGAGAGCGGGAACGTCCTGTTCCTTATTCTGATTGCGGTGGCGCTGTTTGCAGCGTTATCGTATGTCGTAACTCAGTCAACACGTTCCGGCGGCGGTTCTACCGAACGCGAAAAAAATATTCTGAGCAGCGCACAAATGACTCAGTATCCGACTGCCTTAAGAACATCACTGGTTCGCATGATCCTTGGTGGTACCGGCTTGGAACAGATAGGGTTTAATATCCCTGGAGATACAGATTTTGATGCGATGGTTACTGCAAACCAAACCAATTTGCTGGTATTCCACCCAGCAGGTGGTGGTGCGACATATCAGGAAGCTCCAGCGTCTCTCAGTCCAACACCGACTGGTGCTGCTTTAGAATGGCACTTTAATCCTGTGTTTCGTGTCCCAGGTGTTGGTATCGATACAGATGGTACAGGAAATGATGTCATTGCCTTCTTACCCGGTGTTTCAGCGGGTATCTGTAAGCAAGGTAATGATGAGCTGGGCGTAACGCTTGCTGGCTGTACAGATACAGCTGGTGCTGATGTAACTAATCTTGTTCCTGAAGCAACAGCGAATATGACACAAGCTCGTTACATAACTGACATGGTTCGTACCAGCGCAGTTCCCTATTCAATGCCAGCTACAGGCTTTGATATTGACTCTACGGGAGCGTGTGCCGGCGTTTTCGATCGGCGCGCAGCTGGTTGCTTCTTTAATACAACAACAAGCGAATATGTATTCTATTCCGTTCTTCTGGAACGCTAGAATAGTTACGACTTAATTCCTCTTATATAAGTCTGGCCTTCCATAGTTATGGGAGGCCAGATTTTCAGGAATAGACAGGAATAAAAAATGACCAATAAAAAACGTCAGAGTGGTAGCGCCCTCGTTTATATCCTGATAGCGATTGCCTTGCTGGCAGCCCTTACGGCCACGTTTATGGACTCTTCCAGCCAACAGACTTCTTCACAAAATACCTATAATTCCGTTACCGACATTAACAGCCAGATCAATTTGATCCGTAGTGCTGTCCAAGAATGCGTTTTGAACTATCCCGCTGGCGATACCGGATTGGTGGGAAGTCTGAATACGCCATACCCCATCAATCCATCATCAACCTATCTTACCACCCCCGCCGCCAGCGACCTTGTTTCCGCGCTGCGATGCCCCGGTAATCCTGGCAACAGCAACAACCATGCCGTTGTCTTTGGTGGAAACACTGGTAAGTTCCTGCCGCCGGCACCAAACCTGTTTGATCCATGGCTTTATTATAGTGGCGTTGACGGTGTTTTCTTCTACACGAAGACCAACAAGTCCGATGCTTTTATTCAGACAGCGCTTTCCAAACTGGATGATAATTTCTCGGAATGTGAGGCTGATGTTATCAACGCCTCTGCAGGGGCTATTAATCTGGTTAGCTCTGGACCGGCATTGCAATGCCCATCAGGGTATTATTGTTTCAGGGTTTGGGTGATTGCTCAGGCTAGCAACACATATCTTGGCGATACGGATGCGGATGAAGCGGCCTGTCCATAATTCAAGGATGAAAAATGAAGCCTGCACGTAATAAAAAGCAAGACGGAAATGTCCTGTTCCTTATTCTGATTGCCGTTGCGCTGTTTGCGGGGCTTTCTTATGTTGTAACTCAATCGACCCGTTCAAACACGGGGTCAGCCGAATCTGAGAAGTCGACATTGATCAGCACCCAGATCGTGGATTATCCCAACCTGATCAAAACATCAATTCTACGGATGAGATTGCAAAACATCCCACTTGAAGATATTTACTTCAACTATCCTGAAGATTTCGGCAGCCTTCCTATTCGGCAACTCATCTTCCATCCTCAGGGCGGAGCTGCCTCCTATCAGGAGGCGCCGACAAATGTGATGGCGGATGGTGTTTCCAAAAATTGGAACTTCAATGCTGATTATCAGGTCCCGGGCATAGGAACTGATGGGGCGGGCGGCAATGATGTAACCGCTTTTCTTGTCGGTGTCACAAATGGGGCTTGTGTTAAGATAAACGAGAAAATTGGAGTCAACATATCAAGCTGTACTTCCGGCCAACTTTCAAACGGTGTCCCGATTTCCGGAGCGGACCTCACAAATATCAATGTGAATATTACAGACTCCTATACTTTCCCCACGGGAACTGTTGAGGATTTGGACAGTACCTGTGTAAACGTCTTCTTCCGTAAGCCTATAGGATGCTTTGCCGATACAGCCACAACGCCCCCGACTTACATTGTTTATTCGGTCGTTCTGGAACGATAATCTAAAGCGCGTTGATCTCTGCGCAGGCTGTATTGAACGCGGCCTGAAGTTCTTTGATGATATCGTCGCACGGCGCTTCTTTTTCCGCTTCGTCCTGCAGGCGTGATGCAATATCACCGAGGATGTTGAGGCAGGCGGAACGCGCGGCACCCTTCATGCTGTGGGCGGCCTCCCGCAGATCATGGTAATCGCCGGCTTCCTGCGCGCCGATAATCTTGACCATCAATTCGCCTGTCATATCAGCGAACATTTTCAGCATCTCAATCGCGTTTTCATCGAAAGCACCCATCTGTTCAATCATCGCCTGCCGGTCGATCACGGATGTTGTTAACACTGTGGCAGTCGTGGGAGGAACCAATATTGTTGCATCCATCTGGCCATCACCCAGCAATCCCCAACGGATCAGAAGGCGGCGGAATTGACCGAGCGACACGGGTTTGAGCAAACATTCATCGAACCCATGTTGCATATAGACTTGCCGCTGAGCCATCTGCACATCGGCGGTCAGAACAATCACCGGGAAATGGCGTCCCAGTTTTTCATCGTCTTGGCGTACCGTGCGGACAACGCTATAGCCATCCACTTCCGGCATATGAAGGTCGGTCAGCAAAATTCCGTACTCGCCACTGCGCACGGCGAAAAGGGCCTCGCGTCCATTCTCCACAAATGTTGCCTCAACGCCGAGCATATCAAGCTGGCGTTTCAAAACATCGCGCACGCTGGCCGTATCTTCTGCGATGATCAATTTTTTCGGGCCGGTAATATCGGTCTTGATAGATTTGGCAGCGGCATCACGCACGGCATCACCAAGGCCGATCCGGCTTGCGGGCTTTGTCAGATAAGTCACGCCGAGTGATTGCAGAGAATGTTGAAGCCCGGCATCATCACGCACCGTATACATCACAAGGCCCATGAAAGGGCGGATCTGCATAATCTCACGGATAAGATCAAGGCCGAGGCCGTCAGGCAAACCCTGATCAATCACCCCAACATCAAAGGGGCGACGTTTGACGAGGTCTAGCGCCTCGGCAATGGTGGGGCAGCTTTCAACCGTAGCGCCCATGGATTTGAGCGATTTCACAATTTCCTTCGCACCCATAGGATGGTCTTCAACCGAGAGCACGGAGATACCATCAAGCGAAGGAAGATCTATTACCTTGGCGTCGATACTGACTTCTTCAGTCGGGAATTCAAACCAGAAGGTGGAACCTTTGCCCTGAACGCTGGTGACGCCAATCTGGCCGCCCATCATTTCAACAAGCTTTTTGCAGATAGAAAGACCAAGACCAGTGCCGCCATATTTGCGCGACGTGGAATTATCGGCTTGAGAAAAGGGGCGGAAGAGGCGGGATGCCACTTCATTGCTCATCCCGATTCCGGTATCGACAATTTCAAAGCGCAGGATAATGCCGCGGGCAGGGTCCGGCAAAACCTTACCACCCTTGTGTACACGAATAGTGACGGAGCCGGATTGCGTGAACTTCATCGCATTGCCCATCAAATTGATGATGATCTGACGAAGACGTTTTGGATCTCCGACAATCACGAAAGGCACGTCCTGATCGATATCATCGAGCAACTGGATTTTCTTTCCCTGTACCTTGACGGACAAGGCTTCCAGAATACCGCGGGCTAATGTACGCACCGGAACCTCGAACATATCGAGCTCCATCTGGTCCGCATCCATCTTGGCGAAATCGAGAACGTCATCGAGGATTTCAAGAAGACCGCTGGCCGATGCGCGGGCCGTCTGCGCCATATTCAGGATATTGGGTGATGGTTTTTCCAGCTCGATCATTTCCAGCAATCCATAGACCGATTGCATTGGCGTCCTGATTTCATGGCTGATGGTCGCAAGGAAATTGGATTTCTGGTCCGATGCCGCATCGGCTTGTGCCGCATGCGCCTTCATGTTCTCTTCAGCCTGTTTGCTGGCAGAAATATCGGCGGCCCAGAGGGTATAACAATCCTCGTCCTGATATTTTTCCTGCGCGATGGTTAGCAGGGCCCATGATGCTTTACCATCCTTGTTGTAAGGCAGAACCGCTTCACTCGGCGGTGTAGGGCTTTTCAGTTTGCGGGCAAGTTCTTCGGTGGCGGGTGATGGCCAGATAGCTTCCAGCGGCTTGCCTATGAGTGTGGTGCCAAGAATGGAATGCATGGCTGTATTGGCGTAAAGGCATGTCAGATCCTTCCTG
>CAZUYV010000037.1:0-10891 GCA_964624435.1 uncultured Micavibrio sp.
GTGCGCATCCCATTCCGCTCAAGAACAAAGCGCCATTGCCGCATGCCCGGCAACGCATTGGGGCAAAGCTCGATCTCGGTGTGCGCGCCGTGAATACATTCTTGTCCACCAGCGAAGGGCAGAGGATGGGGATCTTCTCCGGCTCTGGCGTTGGGAAATCCGTTCTGCTGTCCATGATGGCGCGGTATACGGAGGCCGATGTGTCGGTCATCGGCCTTGTCGGCGAACGTGGCCGCGAGGTGCAGGAATTCCTGGAAGACGATCTGGGTGAAGATGGTTTGGCTCGGTCTGTTGTGGTTGTTGCTTCGGGGGACGAACCTGCGTTGATGCGCCGGCAGGCCGCCTATATGACGCTGGCGGTGGCCGAACATTTCCGCAGCCAGGGTAAGAATGTTTTGTGTCTGATCGATTCCGTGACCCGGTTTGCGATGGCGCAGCGGGAAATTGGTTTATCGGCGGGGGAGCCCCCGACATCAAAAGGATATCCGCCAACGACATTCGGTGAGCTTGCAAGATTGCTCGAGCGTGCCGGTCCCGGTGTGCAGGGCGAGGGGAACATCACCGGCCTGTTCACCGTTCTGGTGGAGGGCGATGACACCAACGAACCGATATCGGACGCCGTGCGTGGGATTGTTGACGGGCATATCGTGATGGAACGCGATATCGCGAGCCGGGGGCGTTTTCCCGCCATCAACGTGTTGAAATCCATTTCGCGGTCTATGCCGAAATCATTGACCGCCGAACAAAACGTCATTGTCACGCGTGGTCGTGCGTTGATCGCGCGCTATGAAGATATGGCGGAGTTGATCCGCCTTGGCGCCTATCGCAAAGGGACCGACAAGGAAGTGGATGAAGCCATCGCCCGTTATCCGGCGATTGAAGATTTCCTGCGTCAGCGCAAGGAGGAATCAAATACCATCGATGAATCCTTTGCGATGCTCGCCGCGATATTGGGGCTGCCCTATAGTGGCGGCGCGGCGCCATCGTCTGCGCCGGAAGGGGAATTCCAAAAAGGATTCCCGGTTCCACCGCGCAAGAAAATTTAAGGTAGCGCCCGATGGCCAATCTTTTATCCCTGATAAAACTCCGCAAGCACAGTGTCGATGAGAAGCAGAAGACGCTCGCCAATTTGTATAGTCTTGCCGATGATATCGAGAACAAGAAGGAAATATTGATTGAGCGTCTGCGGGAAGAACGGGCCATCCTGTCAAAAGATTCTCCACTGGAGATGCTGGGTTATTTCGGGCGGTTTTCGCAAAACGTGCAGCGCGTTCTTGAAAAACTCAATATCGAAAAAAAGAAGATAGAAGACCGGATCGTGGTGGCACAGGATGATGTTCGTGCTGCCTTTGCCGATATGAAGCGTGTCGAGATCGTCCAAAAAGAACGTGAGAAGGCCGAGAAGAAAAAACAAGATGCCAAGGAATCGCGCGAAATGGATGATATCGGCATTGACACATTCCGCCGCAATGAAGAAAATACCGAGACCTAAGTCGAAACGTTCATCGTTTCATTGCCCGTGATGACCATCCACGATTTTAAATCTCCCTGAAACCCCAGTTCGCCATAAATCTGTGTGCCGTCGAGCGCATCGGCATAGGCTTTCTTCATCGCTTCCTGCATCGGGTAGCTGATCGATTCCTTGGTGCGGACGATCAGGTCGAGTCGATTGCCCCGCACCAGCCCATCCAGTTGCACCGCGCCCATGGTGGTCAAATCTAGATCGAAGATGAAGCGCGTGCCGATGTCACCCTGTTCATCGTTGTCATCCTGCGGTTCCTGACGCACATGGAAGAGGACCTTGGATATTTCATTCTGCCAGAGGATGGGGACGGGAACGCTCTTCCATTCCGTTGATGGTGTATCGTTGTTGGCGGCAAGTGAAGATGTTTCCCCGGAGAGGCGAGAGAGCAGATCGCCTTTGCCAAGTTTTTGCAGCATCTCCAGTTTCTTGTCCCCCATCCAGCCTTGCAGATCGCCCGCGCGAATGGCGGCGGCGAGCAACATAATCGCGGGACCCATATTCGAGGGGTTGGCGGGAGAAGGAATGATGCGCCCCAATATCTGCGCGGCTTGTGGCGTGGTTTGAAAAAACGTCTGGAAAATATCATCAACGGCGGGCCAGAGCGAGGAGGGTTGCATCAATGGCAGCAGCGCGCGCCACGCCGGCGGCATGGTTGCAATGGGCGCGGTTGTCGCAGTGGAGATTTGCGGCGTTAATGTTAACTGGCTTCCGGGTTGTAGTGTGGGAGCCTGAATTTGAAGCACGAAATTCTGTGCAGGGGCATTTGCGGCGAGGGGCAATGCGATGATCGGCATTTTCTGCGCCGTGAAGCCCGTTACATTGACGGTGATGTTCATCGGTTTTGGCGTGGCATTGTTATCCGCTGTGGGTGTCACAATGCCGGGTGTTGGCATTGTATTTGTCTGCACATTTGTTTGCGGCGATAAAATCTGCATCTGGCCAGTGGGAGATTTGATCGCAATGATCTTCGCCTCCAGCACCGCGCCCACCGGGATTTGCAGGATGGGTCCACCTTCCGTAACAGGAATAATGCCAGCCGGATTGGGTGGCGGTGAGGTGAGGGTTGTTTTGATGGATGGCGTGACTTGCGTTCCATTGGTCTGAATCGTAGTGCCAGGCAATGTGTTGGCGATGGCGGGGGGCAGCGCCGATTTCACCGCCTGCAACAAGGACGTTACAAGAGTACCCTGAGACTTCTGCGCCATAAGATTGGCAATCAGCCCGGTCTTTTCCGTTTGAGGTGTGAGCGTAATATTGGGGGTTGCCGATACAATGGGGGCTTGCCCTGTTACAGGTTGGGGCAAAGCTGTCAGGCGAATGATTTGGTCCGCGCTCAACGTTGGTGTTGGAATGGGGGGTGTTGATTTTGGTGTGGCCGCACCAGAAGTTGGCGGTTGGTAAGCGCCATCGAAAGGAACAGAAGGTTTTGTGTTCACATCAACGGTAACGGGTGTTGTCGTTCCGGTGGGGGGTGTAGCGGGCCGTGGCGTTTGTCCTGTCGCCGGTGGTGGCGCAGGTTGGCCCGGTAAAGGTTGTGGTGTTTGACCTTGCACGGGCGGCTGAGTCACCGGTGTTTGCGGCAAGGGAATATTCGGTTGCGGTAATGCTTGCCCGCCTTGTGTTGGAGGTTGCTGAGGCAGAGGTTGTGCTGGTTGAGGCGGCGCCGTGCGGACGGTGGCGTTGCGCGGTGGGTTGCCAGGTGGGATATCGACTTCCAGTTTTTGCCCCACCTGCGGTTGCTTTCCGCGAATATTCAAGTCCATTTCACCTTCGGCGGTGCGCACGCGCGTGGTGCCATCGGCATTTTGCCGCACGACCTCAGCTTCCAGATGCATGGCGCGGGAAACAGTGAGCAATCCATCGGGCAGAGATGTGATCTGCACGACTTGCCCGGCCTGTGCAGGCGGGGTTGTACCGGGAGCGATCGGCGGGATGGAATTGTTGCTCATCCCCTCATTATAGGAGTCTTCGGTTAATTTACCATCCACGGCATAAAAAAACGGGCCCATAAAAGAGCCCGTTTAAGAAAACATTTCAGGTTACAACTACGGCTGCAGAGTCAGTGCGCTTAATTGCTCTTTTCGAGCAGGAAAATGATTATCGCAGTCTGGCGCTGTTGTCCCATTTGGTACGCAGACACCACTGTATACCCCGGTATTGTTAGAGTCATAGCAGACAGTTGTGACTGTTTCATTGAAGCGTACTGCATTTACTGAAGGTATGCCTGGGCACTCTTCGATACCTTGTACGGCAATTTCGATTGGAGCGTCATTGCCAAATTGAACAACGGCAGTATGTATGCCCAGAGTTGTATTTTCTGCATCTTGGGCTGGGATATTTTCAGCCGTGATATTTTCGGCCAAAACATTTGCGGCGAAGACATCCACGGCATTCAGGGAAATGGCAGCGGTTGCGGTGGCCAAAATTGTTTTTAAAGATTTCATAGTTTCACACCCTATTTGTTAAATTTGGCTAGGGTATGGCATTGTTATGGGAATACGTCAAGAAATTATGCGCTAATGGCGGTTTTCCGGGATTCTGCGCCAATTTCGGCCATGATCGCCTCGGCAATTTTCTGAACGTCTTCAGCGGCTTCGGCGTTTGGCGAGCGGATCAGGATCGGGGTTTGGTGACGGATCGTGTCTTTCACCCGGCTGTCCTGACGGATAATCCCGACGAGGGGCGGGGTCAGGCGGAGGAAGTTTTCACAGGCCTTGCGGATCGTGCTGTAGGTTTTTTCGCCATCCATCGCGTTCATCGCCTGGTTCACCACGATACCGATGCGTTTGGAAAGGCCCGTCGCATTGCCGCGTTTGATGATGCCGTAGGAATCTGTCAGCGACGTTGCCTCTTCATTCACCACCATCAACGTCTTGGTCGCGGTGGCGCAGAACATGAAAACAGTGCGGTCGATACCTGCACCAAGATCAACGATCACGTAATCATAGCTGTCGGCGACTTCGAGCAATTGATCGCGCAGCATCGTGAGGTGCTGTGCCGGGAGCGAGGCGAGAAGAGCATGGCCGGAACGGCCCGCGACGATATCAAAACCGCCTTCTTCATAACGCTGGATAATTTTATCAAGGCCAAGGCGTCCACGGATCACATCATTGAGATCGCGTTTCGCCATGAAGCCAAGTTGAACGTCCACATTGGCAAGGCCAAGATCACCATCGAACAGCAGAACTTTTTTGCCTGCCTTGGCAAGCGCGTGGGAGAGGGTGATTGAAAACCATGTCTTCCCAACGCCGCCTTTGCCCGAGGCAACCGCGATAACATTCTTGCCTCTGTGGAATACCGGCGGGGCGGGTTGTTCAGGTTTCTTCGGGTTTTCGGTCATCAGGTCGGACATAATATGGTTACCCTGCTTTTCTAGCGGTGGACGTCATTGTCGCGCCGACTGCGCGTGGCATCAAGAGCTGTGTCAGCCGTTTTGCCGATAATGGGGATAACCCATCCGCGACTTTGGCCGTATTCGATACTTCTGCAAAACTCAGGCCACCCAATTGAGCAGCGGAGAGGAGGGAGCCGAGGCGGCGGGCGACATCCACGCGGGTAGGGATCATGGTTTGCGCGCCGATGGTGGCAAAGACGCGGGCGATTTCGCCCGATTCATCGGCGTCCATTCCCGCGGGTATCACGAGGACCGGGTCCATTTCGGCAACGCCAATCAGGCGGGCGAGCAGTTTCACGGATTCCGGATCGAACGGGTTCACACCAGCCGTATCAATGATGATCTGGTCAGCATTTTTGATTTCGGCGAGGCGCGCCTTGAGGTCCTGCGGGGTCGAAGCCTTTTTCAGGTCGATCTTCATCAGGCGGGTAAAAGCCTCTAGCTGTTCTACGCCACCGGCGCGGACGGTATCCGTTGTAATCACCGAAACCTTGAGGCCGGAGAGGGCGGCACGCGCCGCAACCTTGGCGGCGGCAAGGGTTTTCCCGGCACCGGGAGGGCCCACCAATATTAAAGGACGACCGTAAGTTTTTGTCGGAAGTGGTTTGAATTCAAAGAGATTTTGTAAGGCGGCGAACAGCGCATTGCGCGGATCTTCGATGCCCATGACATTGACGGTCGCCACGATATTATCCAGCACGTCTTCGGGCACGGCATGGCGGAGCATGACATCGGTGATCTCTTCCACAGCGCTCGCGGTGTCATCATCATCGAAATTCCAGTCATCCCGATCGACGATTTCAGACATCGGGCGAGGCATCGTCGCCTCGGTATCCTTATCGATCGCCGCCGTCACGCGCACGGTTTTTCCGCCATTTTCTTCGCGCGTCGCGACGATGATGGCATCTTCACCGAGCGTTTCGCGGATCATCTGCATGGCGTCTTTCATAGTATTGGCCGTGAACGATTTGAGTCGCATGGAACTAGGATAACCGAATCGTTGGAATTATACGTATTTCAGAATCACTCTACCAGACCGGGTAAAATTTTCCAACCTTATGGATATATCCGGTGTGCGTTTTCCTTGCCGCTTAAAATTGCTGGCGTTTTAAGCGGCCAGTCGCTAAATGTATTGTCATAAGTTTTATGAAGGTGTGTGTATGCTAGTTAAACTGCAGAGCGATATTCAGGAATTTAAGGGCATTGTTTTTCGCCGGGGCCACGATGCGCTGGTGGAATTGAGAGAGCCAACATCGTTGAGCGGCGAGTTTGCCGACTTTACCTCCATCATGAAAAATCCCGGTGTTGAAAAAGTGCAAGTGGATGAGATCGTCAAAGGCCGGATGAAAGCCGGGCGGGGGGCGGTCCCCACTATCATTCACATGGAACTTGTCTTGTAATCAAAGACCGTATTTCCTATGGAGAGTAGAGAATATGGCGTGCGTCCGTACGATAACACTACCGCCCACTTCTATGATGGGAACGTTTGCTGCTTTCCATGCGTGGCGGATGGCTTTGTCCATATGTTCCTGAAAACGGATATCGATATCGCGCACTCCATCCTGTTTCAGGGGAAATTCGATGGGGTGATAGAAAACGTGATGATAGCTTTGTGCATGACGGGTCGTCATGTCGATCATGTATTTCAGTTCAAATTCATCCAGCGGCACATTTACAGCGCGGATATAGGAATAAGAATCCAGAATGCCGCGATCTGAAATAATCAGGGCTGGATTTTTCAACTGGGCCTGTTGTTCCAGAACGGGATAGTGGATGAGGGCCATCATCTGGCTAATAGGATGGGCGGCACCTTCCATCATGACATTTGGGTTATCATTCGTTTCAATGAAATTGCGGGCGAATTCAGGCACGATTTCCACGGCATTGTTACGGAAGATCTTGGCAAGCTCATTCACTGTTGTGGTTTTGCCCGTGCCGTGCGATCCGGAGATGGCGATTTTGATGGGCCTTTCCATCAGGCGAAATCATATTTCAGGTTGAGGGCGTTTGCGATGGTTTCGACCCGTTTTTCGACTGGACCGGTTACTTCAAAAACGTCTACGCCAGATTTTTTCCAAGCGGAGCGAATAATATCGTCCATTTGATTGCGTTCAGCAGTTTCTTTCCATTTCCGGAATGGCAATTCAAGAATATGGCGTCTTTTCAGGGGAATTTCGGTTGGAAGATAGGCCACCATGTCATAGGTCTTGGCATGACTGGTCAAAAGATTTTCAGCATAAGTCAGTTCGGCATCATTTAGCGCAACGCCGTCTCGCGCCATGCACATAAAGGAATCAACAATGCCGCGTTCGCAAATGACGAGGCCCGTTGGCCTTTGCATCTGTGCCAGTTCACGGCCGGGGTAGCGGATGAAATCCATAAACTGAGCAGAGGAGAGGGGCGCTTGCGCCGTCTTTTTCTTGCGGCCTTTGACAGGTGGTTCCTCTGTGGGCAGGGTAAATTCCGGCACGATAAGAGAGCGATTCTTGAACCGTTCGGAAAGCGCCTCGATGATGGCCGTTCTGCCTGTGCCTTTGACACCGCTGATCGCGATTTTGAGGGGGCGTGTCATTTTTACTTCATCTCCAGTAATGGTTTGGCCCGTTGAATAGGCGCCGATTTTAAGGACAGAATACGTTCACCCAGAATATGGTTCGGGCTTACTTCTTTTTGAAGTTTTTCAAGGTGGGCGTTGCTGGCAACGACGCCAAGATTCACGCGTGGCAGTTTTTCTTCGCTGCCGATGGCGACCTGGTAATGCCCGCCTTCAATAAAGGCATCCGTGACGAGGCAGTCTGAGGCTTTCGATCCGGCAACGAATACCAGTTTGGCATCGACAAGATCGGCGCAGCGGCCCCATGCTTCAGGAACAAGCTGTTGTATATGGCTGACACCAACCAACCGAGGTTTATCACGATACAAATCAACATCTTTTAAATACTCGTATTCAAGATTGTCATAGGGGGTTACCTGTTGATCGTAGCGCAGCTTTGCAAAATTGTTTTGGCCTGATCTGTCACCATGAATATCGCAAAGAATGAGCGCGTCGGCCTTTGGCGCACGATTATCAAGGAGGGAGGCCTCGAGAAAGTCGCTGCTGATCGGTGCCAGAAGATTGTAAAAATGAAATTTCAATAGGCCAGCCATGGAAATCTTCGTGGCGCGTAAAAGAGCCAAAGCATCCTGTACGATCATAACGTCATGACCATAAATATTTTGGTCTTTGTCAAACAAGGCGCCGACGACACCGATTGTTTTGATCGTGGGGTTAACAACCTGAGCAGGCAAGCCATGTTTTTTGATCGCCCGCATATTGAATTCAATATTCAGCTTTTCACTTTCATAAGGTTTGTTGGTCGCATTGTCGCGTGGGCGCATGATTTTCAGCTATTGCCTTAATTTTATTGGGCAATGTCTTAAAATCAATCTCAAGTTATGTCAATGATTTGGGGTAAGGTCTTGTAAAATCTATTCTAAAGTGCGGGTTTTAGCCTAATCAGTCTTCATCCTTCAGGAATAGAAACTTCAAAACCATATTCAGGACGCTGAGCACGATGGCGCCGATGAAGGCCGCGGGAAAGCCCGCAATGGCAAAGCCGGGCACGAATTGGGCGGCGACGAGCAGCATCACACCGTTTATGACCAGCCAGAATAGGCCGAGCGTCATGACGGTGAGGGGGAAGGTGACGATTTTCAGCAGGAGGCCGAGCGTGGCATTCACCAAACCGATGACCACGGCGGCGATCAGCGCCGCGCCAAGACTCTGCACCATAAAGCCGGGAACGATTTCAGACACAAGCCAGACGGCGATTGCGGAGAGGAGCCAGTGGACCAGAATTTTCATGGACAATATCCCTAAAAAATAAATCGTATATTAAAAACAAACGGTTTAAGGCGCATTTGGTTCTCAGGAAATTTAAAAAATTTAAACCTGGCCCAGCGTGCGAATCTTGGCCTTGGGATGGATTTCGTTTTGCGACATCACGATGGTTTGCGGGCGGAAACGTTCCACCACCGAACGGACATAGGGGCGGATGCCGGGCGAGGTGAGTAGCACCGGCGTTTCACCCTGCGCCACAAATTCTTCGTAAGCATCACGTACAGCATTGATGAAGTTCTGTAATTGCGATGGCGCCATGGCGAGTTGCCGTTCTTCACCATCACCCAGCAATGAATCCGCAAAGCCCTGTTCCCATTCTGGCGAAAGCGTGAGCAGCGGGACAAAGCCCGACGCGCTAGTATTGGCATCGCAGATCTGGCGGGCGAGGCGAGAGCGAACATGTTCGGTAATGTACGCGATATTCTTGGTGTAAACCGATGCTTCGGAGATGCCTTCCAAAATGGTGGGAAGATCGCGCACCGACACGCGTTCGGCGACAAGATTTTGCAAGATGCGTTGTAACCCACCAATCGACATCTGGCCCGGGATAACATCGCCCACCAGTTTTTGATATTCGCGCGGCAGTTCATCGAGCAGCTTCTGCGTTTCGGCATAGGAGAGCAGGTCGGACATATTGTCCTTCACCAGTTCGGTAATATGGGTGGTGATAACGGTTGGCGCATCGACAACGGTGTAGCCCTTGAAGTGCGCTTCTTCGCGATATTGTTCATCGATCCACATGGCCGGAAGCCCAAAGGTTGGTTCCACCGTGTTTTCGCCGGGCAGTGTAATTGGTGCGCCAGTTGGGTCCATACACATCAGCATTCCTGCGCGCACTTCGCCACGGCCGGATTCAATTTCCTTGATCTTCACAACATAAGCATTGGCGGGGAGTTGTAAGTTATCCTGAATGCGCACGGCGGGAAGAACATAGCCCATATCTTCGGCAAGCTGGCGGCGCAGTCCCTTGATTTGATCGGTCAGCTTGTTACCACCTTCACCTTGCACCAGTGGTAGCAAACCATAACCAAGTTCAAGACGGATAATATCCATGGCGAGCGCCTTGGAGATTGGTTCTTCGGCAGGGCGCGCGCCGGGAGACCCGGGCGCGGGGAGCGCGGCCTGTTGTTTCGCTCGCGCTTCTGTTTCCTGTCGTTGCCATGAGACATAGGCAAGGCCGCCAAAGATCGTGGCCATAAAAGCGAATGGGCCAAATGGAACGGCGGGGATCAACGCCACCACCATCATCAGGCCGGATGTCATCGCCATCGCCTTTGGGTGGCGCTGGAATTGATCGAGCAAGGCTTGATCTGCCGTGCCTTCAACGCCAGCCTTGGAAACCAGCAGACCAGCAGAGATGGAAATAATCAGTGCCGGAACCTGAGACACAAGACCTTCACCAATGGTGAGGACAGTATAAGTGGCGGCGGCTTCGCCCAGCGGCATGCCTTCCTGCACGGTGCCAATAACGATACCGCCTATAATGTTGATGAAGACGATGAGCAAGGCAGCGATAGCATCGCCACGCACGAATTTCGCCGCGCCGTCCATCGCCCCGAAGAAACCGGATTCCTGTTCCAGTTCCTTGCGGCGCATCTTTGCTTCTTCTTCGGTGATCAGGCCCGATGACAAATCGGAATCGATCGCCATCTGCTTGCCGGGCATTGCGTCCAAGCTGAAACGCGCCGCGACTTCAGCGATACGGCCCGAACCCTTGGTAATAACCACAAAGTTAACGATGACGAGAATGGCAAAGACGATACCACCCACGATATAACTGCCGGAAATAATCAGACCACCGAACGCTTCAATAATATGTCCGGCGGAATCCGTTCCATCATGCCCGTGTGCGAGGATGAGACGTGTCGCCGCGATATTCAAACCAAGGCGCAGGGCCGTGGTGATCAGCAGCACCGTGGGGAAGGTCGAAAATTCCAGTGGTTTCTTGATCGCCAGCACCAGCATCAGGATGAAGATTGAAAACATGATTGAGATCGCAAGGCCCATATCCAGAAGGAAGGTGGGAATCGGGATCAACATGAAGACGAGGATCGTCACGATCCCGACCGCCAGAATCATGTCGCCGCGGAAA
>CAZUYV010000038.1:0-10817 GCA_964624435.1 uncultured Micavibrio sp.
TTTACCTGTTGTTTCTTCACCTAAATCCCTTTGAAAATTTCTGACGGCCTCATCAAAATTGTGAAGTCCCGCATACATCAAAGTATTTAAATCCATCGCTAAAGCAAGTTGAGCGTCTTTAGCCAGCCCCCTCCTAGCTGCAAGAATATACATCATAGGAACGGTGCTTTCCCTTACCTTTTCAGGAAGATCAGCCACTTGCTGGGGCGTAAAATTTTTGTATTTCTCAACCGCCTCATCTGAAGCGTGGGCAAACGAAATGGGAGCCAAGCATAAAACAATAAATATTAATAAATGTCGCATTTGGTATCCTCGAAATTTGAGTATAATAAGAACGTATTCCCGTAGTAGCTCATGCAACAGCGATATTTTAGGGGTATATTTGGGGGTATGTTTGACCCAGAGTAAGGGGAATATTATTTTAAAACAGCCGGATATATACTTAATTAGATTCTGGCCCTGGCACCACTTTCTCCCCTGATATCAGCTTGTTATTATGCCCATCCACCGCTTCAGGTGGCATCGGCATTTTTTACGTGATTTCATTTATTAGCTATGCATAAATAACATATCTGATACTTATGTGATGATGGGGGAATCATGGGAATAAAAACCGGCCTGACGGCTCTTGCGACTTTTGGCCTGATGGCGGCCTTTAGTGCCGCGAGCCCCGTCATGGCTGAAGACGCATCACCCAGATTGCCGGAAACGATTGATAGAGAGGCCGCGCAATGCGGGCCACAACAATCCGTTCTCAGTAAATTGTTTGCAGAGAACTACCGTTTCATTTTTGATTTCAGTCGCGTCAACATGGAAACGCGGCAATTTGAAGCTTACAGTTTGCTGGCACAACCCCAAACCAGAAACTGGACGATCCTGCAGATGAAGGGCCCCCTATTTTGCACCCGCCATACCGGAACCAATTTGTCGTACACGGTGGTTGAGCCGGACTCTATCATCCCGGTAAAAGGCGTTCGCTCCTTTGATCCGGAATCCCCCTGCGATGTTTTCCTTCTGAAAAGCACAATGGATATAGAGGAACAGCACGGCAATCTTCTTTATACCGGGAAAAAAGAAGATGGCGCCAATCTACAGATTTTCAGAGATGCCAGAAATAATTGGCTTGTTGCTGTCTCATCGGAAACGCCGGATAAGAAATGCCATGTTGAAACTCTGACAGCCGGAAGAAAATACCAACAGCACGACGATGAAATGGAAAAAGTTTTCGGTTATTTCGCGCTTAATCCTAAAAAATTCCCGCTGACACCCAGCTAAGACTGCGTGAGGGATGATATCGCCTTCTTCCAGCCGTCATACAGCTTATGGCGGTGGGCAGGCAGCATTGATGGCGCATAACGCCGCGCGCAATTCCATTTCTCGGCAATATCATCAAGCCCGTTATACAAACCGGACTGCAACCCCGATAGGTAGGCAGCGCCAAGCGCCGTTGTTTCCGCAACCGCCGGAATTTCAATGGGGCGTTCCAGCATATCCGACAAAAACTGGCAGACGAATTGATTAGCGACCAGCCCGCCATCGGCACGGATGATGGCGGGATCGTGCCCCGTATCACCAGCAAAAGCGGACATGAGATCGAGTGTTTGGTATGCCTGTGCCTCCAGCGCCGCGCGCGTGATGTGCGCCATGGTCGTGCCGCGCGACAGGCCCGCAATCAGTCCCCGCGCATCGGGATTCCAGTACGGCGCGCCAAGCCCCGTGAAGGCCGGGATGAAATAAACACCATCCGTGTCAGTGACCGATGTCGCAATCCCCTCGCTCTCGCTCGCATCTTTGAAGAAGCGCATATTATCGCGCAACCATTTGATCGCCGCGCCTGCCACAAAGATTGCGCCCTCCATTGCATAGGTGGTTTCCCCATTCAAACGATAGCCGATGGTGGTGAGCAAACGATTTTTGGAAGGGGCGAATTGTGGACCGATATTCATCAGGGCAAAACAGCCCGTGCCATAAGTCGATTTCACCATGAACTTGTTGAAACAGGCCTGCCCGACCAAGGCCGCCTGCTGATCCCCGGCCATGCCGCCAATTGTATAGGCCTTGCCGAGCAGCGGAATGGATGTCTGGCCAAAATCGGATACGTTATCGCGGACATCCGGCAGAAGCGAGGAAGGAATATTGAAAAGTTTCAGCAGCTCCTCATCCCATTTCTGCGTGCGGATATTATAGAGCATAGTGCGCGACGCATTGGTGGCATCGCTGATATGCTGTTTGCCTTCGGTCAAACGCCAGAGAAGGAATGTTTCGATAGTACCGAAGGCAAGGTCGCCTGCTTCGGCACTTTTGCGCGCGCCTTCCACATGATCGAGCACCCACGCGATTTTGGTCGCAGAAAAATAGGGATCGAGCAGCAGGCCGGTTTTATCCGACACCAGCGCCTCTTTCCCTTCGCCTTTCAATTTGGCGCAGAGCGGCGCGCCGCGGCGGTCCTGCCAGACAATGGCGTGGTAGATGGGTTTGCCGTTATGGCGGTTCCAGATGACCGTTGTTTCACGCTGATTGGTGATGCCAATGCCGGACAGTTTCGCGGCCTCATTCGGATAGTCTCTTAAAATAGATTGAATGCACCAGAGCGTATCATTCCAGATATCTTCAGGGTTTTGTTCAACCCAGCCACTTTCCGGTGTGATGAGTTTTAATTCGCGTTGGCGCAGCGCCAGGATTTTTCCGCTTTCCGAAAACAAAATCGCACGGGAACTGGTCGTGCCCTGATCGATTGCAAGGATGGTGGCATCGCCCATTTATAATCCCGCCTGTTTTAAAATGTCCGGCATCGCGGCCTCTAGCGACAAGATAGACTTCTTTTCGAGATGCAGGCCAAGTTTTGACCGGCGCCAGAGAATGTCATCGGAATTTTTTGCCAGCTCATGATTGAGAAGATAAAATACTTCCTTTTCATACAATCCGCCGCCAAAGTCGCGTCCCATGCCGCGCAATGTCGTGATTCCATCCAGCAGCAGATCAATGCGCGTACCATAGGCGCGGGCATAGCGCGTCACCACATCGGCGGGAAGGAATTTATACTCGTCAATCTTGCTGACGACAAATTCCTGGAAATCACCATTCTTGATATCACCGCCCGGCAAAGGCGATTTACGGGTCCATGCCTTGCGTTTTTGGCTGGGAGAAATTAAAGCGACAGCCTTATCCACCACCTGCTCGGAAAGGATGCGATACGTGGTCAGCTTGCCACCGAAAACCGAAAGCAGCGGAGCACCCTGCGATGTGTCCAGATGCAAGCGGTAATCGCGCGTTACCTTCTGCGCAGCGTTCGCGCCATCATCCACAAGGGCCCGCACGCCGCTGTAAGTCCATGGCGCATCTGCCGGTCTTATTTCCGTTTTAAAGAAACGGTTGGCCGCGTCGCAAAGATAGGTTTTTTCGGATTCGCTGATCACAGGCTTGGCCGCATCGCCTTCGAAGGCTTCATCGGTTGTGCCGATCAGTGTGTAATCGCCCTCATAGGGAATAGCAAACACAACGCGGCTGTCGGGTTGCTGTAACAGATAGGCATGATCGCCTTCGTAAAGCTTGGGCACGATCAGGTGGCTGCCCTTTACTAGGCGGACCTTGGGAGTTTCACGATTGACCAGATCCGAAGCCTCAAGAATGCCCCGCACCCATGGCCCCGCCGCATTCACCACCATGCGCGCGCTGATCTGGAATTCATCGCTGCGTTTCAAATCTTTGAGGTGGATATACCAAAACGGCGTGTCTTCAAGGCGGGCGATACCCATACAGGCGGTGCGGGTCAAAATTTCGGCGCCCCGCGCCTTGGCATCAATCACATTGTGCACGACAAGGCGGGAATCGTCGGTCCAGCAATCGTAATACCGGAAGCCTTCAACATATTTTCCCTGCAAGGGTTCTCCGATAAAAGAATCTTTGAACCCGACCGGGCCAGACGCCGGTAATTTCTTGCTCGCTCCCAGATGGTCATAGAGCCATAGCCCCGCCCCCACCATCCATTTGGGACGCACCCCCTTGACCTGAGGCATAATGAATTCGAGCGGGTGGACAAGGTGCGGTGCGATCCCCATCAGAGTTTCGCGTTCTTTCAGCGATTCCCGCACCAGCTTGATATCGTATTGTTCGAGATAGCGAAGGCCGCCGTGAATCAGTTTGGTGCTGGCCGAAGATGTACCTTGCGAAATATCCTGCGCGTCGACCAGAAGGACAGACAAGCCCCGGCCAGCCGCATCGCGCGCGATGCCAGCGCCATTGATTCCGCCGCCGATGATGCAAAGATCGTAATCCGGTTCCATACTTGATTTTGCTGACGTTGATGACTCTATATTAGGGTATCTTAATCCGCATGAATCTCAAGCTGGGAACGGTATGTTTTTCACAGGCTTTCGCTCTCTGCGATTTGCTTCAAACTGCTGAAAATATGTGATTCTACCTGTTCAGCCGAAAAAGGCTTCCGAATATACCCCTTAACACCGTGTGTTTTGGCGGACAGGACCGAATCAAGGTCGCTGCGACCCGATATGATAAAGAACGGCCTTTCGAGATTTTGGGCATGCAACTGATCCAGAAAATCGAGCCCCGAAATACCGGGTAAATTCCAGTCGCATAAAATCAGGTGAATTGGTTTGTGAGAATATTTGATCATTCGCAGGGCATGTTTGGCGTCCTCAGCCTCGATCGTGCTTTTTATACCGATATCCACAAGGATGGATTTTAGAATTAAACGTATCTCCCGCTCATCATCGACGATCAGAACGGTCAGTTCTGGCGGAAAATGAAAATTCATACGCTTCTCCAATGACCGGTCAGGCTTTTGAAAGCTTCCAGATCATCCTTCTGTTCATTCGCCATCCGCAAAAGAATGTTGGCCAGGTCGCCGATCTTCACGGGTTTGGGTAAAAGGATGGCATTGAACGGGAGCGGCACACGCGCCATCTGGCCATTGGCGGGATAGCCCGACATGAACACGACCTTGGCCTTGGGCCGCACAGACCGGAACAGCGCCGATAATTTTACGCCATTTAAATCCGGCATGACAACATCGGTGATCAAAAAATCGATTTCTCCCTTATATGCACCCTGAATCGCCAGCGCTTCGTTGCCATTGCTGGCCGTGAGAACATGCAGTCCCAAATCATCGAGCATCAATTTAAGGATTTTAAGAAGGTCCGGTTCATCCTCCACCACCAGCGCCATGTAGCCATCGAGCCGGACAGGCGGAACTTCCTGCGCCTCTTCTTTAACAGTTGGTTCCGGCTGCGCCGCGTGCAGCCAAACGGTGATGGATGTGCCCGCCCCCTGCTGGGTCAAAACATCTATTTCACCATGCATGTCATTCACCAGACCATAAACTACGGACAAGCCAAGCCCTGTGCCCTTGCCCTGATCCTTCGTAGTAAAGAAGGGATCGAACATCTTGGCCTTGATTTCAGGGCTCATCCCCTGTCCGGTGTCGATAACGCGCAGGAACACTTTTCCTTCACCGCGCCGCCCGGCCTCAACAATCAAATCGCCGCCATCGGGCATAGCATCGCGTGAATTGATACATAGGTTAAGAAGGATCTGGCAGATCGCGTCCTGCGCCGAGTCAATAAACAACCCCTCCTCCACTTTGATGGCGAGGTTAATGGTGGCATCAAGAACCGGGCGCAGCAGCGGTTCCTGCTCCCTGATAATCTTTCCCAGATCGCTCACTTCCCCTTTCACAATCTTATGACTGCCAAAGGTCAGAAGCTGCGATGTAATGGCCGATGCACGTTCCACCGCTTGCGTGATGCGATCGAGACAGTTCTGGGTTTCGGGAATTTCCAGCGCACTTTTGCGGCCAATGCGGGCATAGCCATCAATGATAGACAGGATATTGTTGAAATCATGGGCAACACCACCCGCGAGTTGCCCCAGCGCCTCCAGCCTCTGGGATTGAAAATACTGGCCTTCGCGCGTTTTCCCCTCGGTTCTATCTTCCAGAACGATCAGGCAATACTGGCGGCCCTGTTTGTAGGGGATAAAATGAAGGCGATACCATGTACTGGCCTCTTTCCCAATTTTTTCAAAATCGTAATAGGATACGACAGGTCCCATGATATGGCTGGAAAGATCATCCTTGATTCCGAAAACGCGCAGGACATCACGGCCATTCTGCCCGATCGGTGACAAAGAAATTGCGTCCATGTAATGGCAAGCCCCCCGATTGGCATAGACAACCATCGGGACATCGCCGGAAGTATCTAACGTCAATATTCCCCATGGCATATTGTCGAGCGAGGCAGACAGCCGCAAAATATGGTCACGCTCTTTTAAAGGGCGAAAACGCACAAGCGTCCCTTCCGGAAAGGCGCGGCAATCATATTCATACAAGGCGCCGCCGAGAAAAAATTCTGGAACGCCCGTTGGCGGCAACAATCCATCGATGATTTCAGTGAATTCCGGAAGGCTCGGCACACGGGTGAAAGGCAACCGGTTCGACCGCATTAGATCTTCCGCCTCTTGGTTGTGGCCTATGGGGGCCCCCTGCAGGGAAAAGACATAAGCAGGCTCGTCAAGGGCCTCAACCATAGAATAGGTTTTATGTGGGTTTTTGAACGAAAACATGCAAACTCTTTGTAAAATGAACCAAGAACAATACAACTTATAGTTTATACCATTGAAATATTAGACGAGAAAGCCACACTCTATCCCTTTGACAACCATGGATGGTTATAGGAAACTATAAGTACTTGTTTTTATTCTTCTTAATTCATTTTTTTCATCGTGATCCGCACCGTCCTCTGTCATGCAGCCGTATTGTCCGGACTCTTTTTCATTTGTGAAAAAGTGGCATATGCCAATGAATCATCACCCTCCACCACCCTGACCGGGAGTATAGGGTTGAATGCCGTTCCCTCTGCCCGCATGGATGAAGTTGGGACGGCGCGTATGGGATTTTCGCATAGCGATCCCTATAACCACGCCTTCATCGGTATGCAGATTGCAAAGCCGCTCTATGTGAATCTGCGCCAGAGCATGCGCACGTCTTCAGTGATCAAAAAACCCAAAGAAGTCTATCCCGGCATGGACCTGAAATTGCGACTGGCAGAGGAAGACCGCTATATGCCTGAAATTTCCTTTGGCATGGATAGCGCCCTTGGCCACAAGCGGCATTCATCGGAATATTTCGCCCTCTCCAAACGCGTGTATGATTTTGATATTACAGCGGGTCTTGCCTGGGGCCGGTTGGGCAGCGCCGGGCAAATCCGCAACCCGTTTGTCAAGCTCGGCGGGCATTTCGATCATGACCGCGATTATACCGATGAAGATGCGGCGGGTCCGCGCGACTGGTTCACGGGAAAAGACATCGGGTTCTTTGCCGGGATTGAGTATTTCACGCCAATCAAAGGATTTTCGTTTAAGGCCGATGTGGGATCGGACCGTTATCCCGGCGAGATTGCCACCACGGATTACAAAAAGCCTGCGGCATGGAGTATCGGGTTCAATTATTCCCCTAAAGACTGGATCGATTTTGGCGCAAGCCTGATCGGCGGTGACAAGGTGATGGCGCGCCTGACATTGCAGGATAATTTGTTCAACTGGCGCGGAAAATCGTACAAGAAGACGGAGCCCCGATCCTTTACCCCTAGTAGCGGAGATTCCCATCGCGATAAGGCAAAAGAAGAATCCATCGCCGCCGATATCGCCATGGGCAAGGTGCGCGTATCGGATCACGATATCAGCGGTGTATTACATTTAAACGACACACAACCATCGCCTATGCAGATTGGCCGCGCCGCCCGCCACCTAGCCGCCAATGCTGGCGCGGGCGTTCAAACAATCACCGTCATCCCCGTGCGCAACAATATTCGTGGCAAGGCGATCACCTTCAGCCGCCGCGATCTGGAAACCGCGATTGTGCAACGGCGCGGCAGCCCCGAAGAAATATGGCAGGATACGTCTTTCCACGATGATAACCGTTCGATCAGCGAAAACCCATCGCAGCGCAAATTCAAAATCTTCCCCGAACTGGGTTTGAGCCTTGGTGAAGAAGATACCAGCCATTTATATCGCGCCAGCCTTGTAGCGGAAGAACGCAAACATTACGGCTGGGGATTTTATGGCGGCAACGCGGTGCGCCTTAACATTGCCGACCGTCTTTACCAGCTCGATAAAATACGTGCCCTGCCGGATAAACCTGTGCGATCCGATGTATCGCACTTTGCCCGCAATACTGTGGCGCTCGACCGGTCGTTTCTGTCATGGATGACCACCATACGCCCTGATTTCCATCTGGCCGTTACGGCGGGATATCTTGAAGAAATGTATGCCGGGCTGGGCGGTGAAGTGCTGTACCGCCCGTTCGATTCCCCTTTTTCCGTCGGCTTTGATGCGTGGCGCGTATTGAAACGCAATCCCGATAGTTTTCTCGCCATGGGGATAAAGGATCAGGAGGCGGGTTATACAGGTCACCTGAGTCTTTATTACGATGTGCCGGATAGCGATGTGACCTTGTTTGCCAAGGCCGGAAAATTCCTCGGCGGCGATGTTGGTGCCACGGGCGGCATCGAAACAAATTTTGGCAATGTAAAACTCAAGGGATTTGTCACCGCGACCAATGATCGCGACAAGGATGTGTTTGGCAAGGATACGAGTTATTACGGCGGGTTGCAGCTATCATTGCCACTTGGCAATATCCCTTACGTGCCGGAGGGCAGCGAAGCACGCGTGAAATTTGCACCAATGGGCCGCAATGCGGGGCAGGAACTGGATAAGCCTGTATCGCTCTATGAGGTTACTGAACCAATGTCTTACCGCCACCTTGGCCGAAACTGGCAGGAGGTTCTGGAGTAGTATCCAGAGGTTCGCCGCCCATGAATTTGCCTTCCGCAAGAATATCGGCGGCTTCACCCGTCCCGCGATGATCATCCTTGGCGAATTTCAGGACATCGGCCACAGTAACGCCAATGCGCTCAACATGCGCCACCATGCTTTCACGGGTGATGTCGAAATCGAGTGGGTTATAGCCAGACTTGCGGAAATATTCATAGGCCACGCAGATGACGCCGCCAGCGTTGATGACATAGTCAGGAACATACAAAATATCGCGATCGAGCAGCATCACATCATGATGTTGTTTCAAAAGCTGGTTGTTCGCCGCGCCTGCCACGATATGCGCGTTCAATTTCGGGATCGTGTCATCATTCAAGATGCCGCCCATGGCGCAAGGGGCAAACACTTCCGCGCCCGTTGAATAAATTTCATCGAGGCCGACAATATGCCCGGTGCCGAGTTCTTCGCGGACATTTTTCAGGCGCGCTTCATCGGCATCGGTCATGAACAATTCAACGCCGTCCTGCTTGAGCAGTTTGCACAGTTCAAACCCGACAGCGCCCACACCCTGCACGGCAACTTTGAGGCCGCCCAATGAATCGCCACCATAACGGTGATGCACGGCGGCGCGCAGCCCCTGATAAACACCCAACGCAGTGAGAGGTGATGGATTGCCGCCGAGTTCACCAAAACCCTTGCCACGCAGATATTCGGGCGGCAAGCCAGTGACATGTTCAGTCTTTTTCGCCATGGCCACCATGTCTTCTTCGGTGGTGCCGGAATCTTCGGCCGTGACATATTTACCGTCGAAGCTTTCAACGGCTTCGCCCATGTCTTCCATCAGGCTTTCAGTTTTATCTTTTCTGAAATCACCAATGATAATGGATTTACCGCCGCCGAGTGGCAGGCCCGCCATCGCATTCTTGTAAGTCATGCCGCGCGACAGGCGCAGAACATCGGTTAAGGCCGCGCCTTCATCGGCGTAATTGTAAAAGCGGCAACCGCCGAGCGCAGGACCAAGATTGGCATTGTGAACGGCAATAATCGCCACCGTGTTGGAATCATCACCCAGCAGGAAACGGCGCACCGTGTCATGGCCATCGAAGGATGTGTTGGCCTTCAGCGTGTCTTCATTGAGATTGGTGAAAATCATAACGGGCTACCCTCTTTATCTGCCCGTTTTTTGTAGGGTGTTCGCTGCCCAATATCAAGTTTTTATCCCCGTATGGGGCCGCATAAAAAACCGCCCCTTTTTAAGGGGGCGGTGAAGTTCATGGGTACCAGATCGGTTAAGCGTAAAACTTGTGTGTTGGTCAGAATTCCTTCGTCCTTGGCCGTTTTTTGATCACTGCCCGCACAGTGATGAATCTCTATACTTTTATTTTATGTAAAATTGTAAGGAATGTGCAAATTTGCCCCGAATTTGTCTATTAAGACAATGATTTATAAAGAAAAATCAGGATTCGATCAATTTCAGCAAATCTAGCAAATCATCCGGCATAGGGGCTTCAAAGCCCATTTCCTCGCCCGAAACCGGGTGGATGAAGTGGATTTCCCCGGCATGCAGGGCCTGACGTGGAAAGGCCAGGATTTCGTCCCTTACTTCAGGCTCATAGCCACCCCGGTTGAGGAGCGAGCGCTGTTCCTGCGTGGGCAGGCCATAGACGGAATCGCCCAGCAGCGGATGACCAAGATGCTGCATATGAACGCGGATCTGGTGCGTGCGCCCGGTTTCAAGCTGACATGCCACAAGGCTGATTACATCATTGAATGTCTTTTCACGCAGATAATGCGTCTGCGCTTCACGGCCCATTTTGTGGGACCGCACCGACATCTTTAAACGGTTTGCCTGATGGCGGCCGATGGGAACATCAATCGTGCCCTTGATCGGTGTTGGCATCTTCCACACCAGTGCGGAATAAATGCGGCTGAGCGAACGATCGGAGAGTTGCGCGGCAAGGCCCTGATGCGCGCGATCTGTTTTTGCAACCATCATCAGACCGGATGTGTCTTTATCGAGCCTGTGCACG
>CAZUYV010000039.1:0-2961 GCA_964624435.1 uncultured Micavibrio sp.
CTGAGGAAACACCCGATTTCAGAATCTTTCCAGTTCATCGCAATGCCATCTTTGCGAGGGCTGCGAACGGCCTTTGCAATCTCCGGTGTTATATCGTTGGCGGATGCAGCAGCAATACGCTCATAGACAATGCCAAGCGCATTTAATTGCTGTTCCATGAAAGCAAGGCGATCGGCATCCTTATCGAGATTGATAACATAGGCTTTCATCATTATGCCGCGGAAAGATGTCTTAGGGCTTCGGACAATTTTTGAATTGTCTCCAGCGCTTGTTCTTTGCGGCCCTTGAATTCAGCGACAATTTCTTCCGGGGCATTGCTGACAAACTGCTCATTGCCCAGCTTTTGGTCGATACCCTTGATATCGCTTTCCAGCTTTTCGATCTGTTTTTGCAGGCGCTCGCGCTCCTTGGACAGATCAATGATATCAGCAACTGGCATGATAAGAGTTGCTTCATCTACAATACATTGAATTGAACCTGCGGGAGGTGCGGTATCGGTAAAACTTATGGAAGAAAGCCTTGCCATCCTTTTTAAGAAAACATGACTTTCTTCGATTGCTTTTTTAGTTTCATTTGACGCCCCTGAAACGAGCAAAGGAACCTCTATCTTGGGAGCAACATTCATGTCAGCTCTAACTGAACGAATTTCAGAAATGAACTTAACAGCCCACTCCATTCCCTTTAGAGAACTCTCCCAACTAGGTATCTTGAACGGTTTATATTCAGGCCATTTTGTTTCAAGAAGCGAAGGATTTTTACCTCGCATACCAATTTGGGTATAAATCTCTTCCGTTACATACGGCATGAAAGGGTTAAGCAAGATAAGAATTTGTTTTAATACCCAACCAGCTGTGCGCTTAGTTATTTCCATTCCCTCTGTGTCAAGTTCTGGCTTTAGAATTTCCAAATACCAATCACAGTATGTTCCCCATACAAACTGATACAAGGCATTAGAAGCTTCATTAAATTTGTAGTTTTCTAAATACTGTTCAATTTTTTCTTTGGTCTCATAAAGTTTAGAAACAATCCAGATGTTTTGTGATGTAAACGCCTCAGATCCATAATCATAATTATCGTCAGGCGGCAATATACACCCGTTCATTTCGCAAAACTTTGCCGCATTCCACAGCTTGGTCGTGAAATTGCGATACCCTTCCACGCGGTCTTCCGACATGCGGATATCGCGGCCCATCGCGGCGGATGAGCTCATGGTAAAGCGCAACGCATCGGCGCCAAACTTGTCGATCAAAGTCAGCGGGTCAATCACATTGCCCTTTGATTTGGACATTTTCTGGCCCTTGGAATCGAGCACGAGGGCGTGGAGATAGACTTCCTTGAACGGGACCTCACCCATAAAGTGAATGCCCATCATCATCATCCGGATGACCCAGAAGAAAATGATATCAAATCCGGTGACAAGGACATCACCCGGATAATACTTATTGAGTTCCGGCGTTTTTTCCGGCCAACCGAGTGTGGAGAACGGCCATAGGGCAGAAGAAAACCATGTATCGAGAACATCTTCATCACGGGTGAGCTTTTTATCGCCCGCTTGTTTTTGTGCTTCGGCCTCGGTTTCAGCAACATAAATTCCACCGTCTTCGTCATACCATGCCGGGATCTGGTGTCCCCACCATAACTGACGCGACACGCACCAAGGCTGCAAATTATCGATCCAGTCGATGGAAATTTTGCGCCAGTTTTCGGGGTAGAGTTTGGTCTTGCCACTGGTGATAGCGTCGGCAACAGGCAGCGCCATTTTCTTGGCATCCACATACCATTGATCCGTCAGATAAGGTTCGATGACCACGCCGGAACGGTCGCCATGCGGCACGGTATGGACGATGTTATCGACCTTTTCGAGAACTTCGAGCTCTTCCAATTCAGTGAGAATTTTCTTCCGCGCGGCGAAACGCTCCATGCCCTGATATTCTTCCGGCACGTTTTCATTCAGATGGGCATTGATATCGAAGATATTGATCATCTGCAGGTTGTGACGCTTGCCGACCTCAAAATCGTTGAAATCATGCGCCGGTGTAATTTTCACGGCACCCGATCCATGTTCCGGATCGGCATAGTCATCGGCGATAATGGGGATCGGGCGGTTGGCAATCGGCACAACCGCAAACTTCCCGATTAAATCCTTGTAACGTTCGTCTTCCGGATTCACGGCGATGGCTGTGTCGCCGAGCAATGTTTCAGGGCGCGTTGTGGCTACCGTAATGGTGCGGGCTTCACTGCCTTCAATCGCATATTGGATATGCCACAGATGACCCTTCTGCTCTTTCTGATCAACTTCAAGGTCGGAAATGGCTGAATGGAATTTGGGATCCCAGTTCACAAGGCGCTTGTCGCGGTAAAGTAATCCTTCCTTGTGAAGTTGAACGAATACTTTCACAACGGCCCGCGACAAATTCGCATCCATTGTGAACGCTTCGCGGCTCCAGTCTGGTGTCGCGCCAAGGCGGCGCAGCTGTGATGTAATTGTTCCGCCGGAATAGGCTTTCCATTCCCAGACGCGTTTTAGAAATGCTTCACGGCCCATGTCGCGGCGTTTAACACCTTCTTGATCGAGCTGGCGTTCAACAACCATCTGCGTGGCAATCCCCGCATGATCGGTACCGGGCATCCAGAGCGCATCACGCCCCTTCATCCGGTAAAAACGGGTCAGAATATCCTGCAAGGTCATGTTGAGCGCGTGGCCCATGTGAAGGCTGCCTGTCACGTTTGGTGGCGGCATCATCACGGTGAAGGGCGTGGTGTTTTTTTCCGGGTGCGCGGTGAAGACGCCAGAGGCTTCCCAGTCTTTGTAATGACGGGCTTCTACTTCAGCGGAGTTGAATTTTTGTTCGAGCATAATGACCTTCTAATTAAGAAGGTAATCTACTCATCCAGCGCGATACGGGCAAGCTTTTCCAGCTCTTTTTGGACGATCCGCTCAACCATCGGCGGCAGATTTGT